>JAHYIR010000052.1 GCA_019429305.1 Candidatus Cloacimonadota bacterium | reverse complement strand
AACATTTCCGGTAGTAAAACTATTTCAGTTTCAGTAGCGAGTGATGAGGATTTCAATATCCATCAATCCCTCTTTTTGCGGATTGATGGTGAATTACGACGTAATCTCAGGATCAGAGCCCAACTTTCTGATAGTCAATCTCCACTAACACCAGAAGGGGATACAAGAGAGCTGAGTAGTTTGGATCAAATATTTATCAAGCTTTACGGTAATGAATATGAGATCTCTTTTGGTGATCTGGATATTGCTTTTGATGACACCCAATTCATGAGCTATGCTAGTCGTTTTGAAGGATTAAAAGCCGAGTGGTTCGGGAAGAACAGCTTTCAGGGTGCCTTGGCTATATCAAGAGGTAAAGAGAGCAGTAATGAATTCTTTGGTAAGGATGGAAAACAGGGACCATATTTTGTAACTATACCTAATGTTGGGACCAATGTTCAGATAATACCCGGATCGGAAATAGTATATCTCAATGGTGTTACCATGACCAGAGGAACAGACTACACAATTGACTATTCTTTCGGTAGTTTTACTTTTACTTCTAGACATTTTATCGATAGCAATTCTCGGATTTTTATTCGATTTCAATATAGCGATGAGGACTATCGGCAAAACATGTATTTCAACAGTTCGGAGATCATCTTAACCGATAAGTTAAAAGTGAGTCATCATCTGATAATTCAGAACGATGATAAGAATAATCCCCTGCAAGAGATCTTTTCAGAAATTGATAAGTCGATATTGAAAGAGGCAGGTGATAGCCCTGCATGGGCTGATGGTGTGATTGAAGTAGAACCGGGAGAAGGATTATATGTAAAAGAAATGGATGGAGAAACAGAATACTATCGGTATGTCGGTAGCGGAGAAAACGGAAATTATGTGATTTACTTTTCTTATGTCGGTCAGGGAGATGGGAGTTATCAGCAGATTGCGCCCAACAACTTCGAGTATTTAGGTGAGAATAATGGCAGCTGGTTGCCGGTAAGATTATTACCTTCTCCGCAATTTAAAGCTAATTATGATATAGCACTTAGTTGGGATGGAGAGATTTACGAGGTCAGTGGCGAAGGGATTTTTTCTAATTTCGATCGAAATACTTTTTCACCTCTTGATAGTTTTAATAATGAGGGTTATGGAATTCATTGGCAGATGCGACTCTATCCTGACTTCTCAAGAATCGATCCCGATTGGCTTATCTACTATCGTCATTTGTCCAAGTATTTAGAGACTTTTTCTGATATTCGAGATCCGCAACTAAGCTATGATTTTTATGAAATTACTGAGATTGATACAGTTACCAGCAATGAGATCGGTACATCTTTATCCTTAAATATCGAGAATATTTTTATCCCGCGCGTTCGATATTTACGGAAGTCCGGAGGTAACATCTATAATAGAGACAATTTTGTCTTGAATTCGACACTCAATCAGTACATATTTTTTCCGAGAGTAAATTATCGTTATAATTATGCCAGACAATCGCAGGAAGAACCAACTAAGAGAGATCTGAACATTCGTCAGAATCAAGTAAACAGTTCGTATATTATCAAACGTTTTCAATTAGCTGGCAATTATCAATATAGAACATTTCGTGATTCTCACTATTCCGAAGAAGATGAAGATTGGGAGACAGGCACCAGATACCGCAAGCGAGGAATGTCTTTTGGAACATATCAAACAAGAACAGCTGCCTTTCAAATCTTTGCCGATCAAGAATACAATGATACTCTCAATATTAATTGGCAGGGCATAAGAGAAGCGCTTACTTTCGGAGGAGAGTCATTTTTAGATGTTTCCGAACAGAGAATCAGAACTGCTTATTCACATCGAGAAGTTAAAGATCTGACAACCGGTAGTGAGAACCGCTTTGATATGGCAGAAGTCAATCTCAACAATTCACTGTTGAATCGAGGAGTGAGCGTATATTCTAATTATGCTTTAAAAAATCTGGAGTTCTTTCCTTATGTTCGTGAATTGATCTATGTTGGTGAAAATGTCGGGATATATGATAGTACCGGTGTGGTTACAGAGAATGGTGGATATGATTACATAATGGTACAGGTTGGTGACCCTGAAATGTCTGTGGAAATCAACGCCGATTTAATGCTGAATATCTCCCCCCGTCTCTTTATTAAAAATGAAAGAGAAGATTCATCTGATGATTTTGTGAGTATTATGAAGAACTGGTTCAGTCGTATTCAGTCAGAGAGTTATTTCCAAATAATGGAGAATTCGAGATCTGACAAAAAGTGGGATGTATATTTGCTAAATCCGTCACTTCTGATGAATTCTGAAACGACTATCTACGGAAGAAATCTCTATCGGCAGACAGTCTGGCTTGATATCGTGCGAAGTCGAGTTTTGGCAAAGGGTGCTTTACATAGAGACAGGGTACTCGACAATCGTTATCAGGATAGTTTTCGTACCGATATCAAATCTCATGAGCTCATGTTACGGTTCAGCCGTTACTGGGCTACCGATTTTGAATTAACCTATGAGAACCGCTTAGAGGAAGAATCTAGATATGATTCTAAAATAGAGAGCAATAGTTATTCGGTCGATATGCGCAACAGATTGGACAACAATATGCAACTGGCAACTCTTTTGATCTTTACTGAAGAAAAGGGTGATAGGACATTCGGAGGTCTCTCTTACAGATTAAGAAGCTATGGGATTACAGAGACGTTTAGTTACTTTTTCCAAA
>JAHYIR010000051.1 GCA_019429305.1 Candidatus Cloacimonadota bacterium | reverse complement strand
GAGAGATCAGAAAGAGTATTAGGTATAGTCAGTCGTGGTGGTTCTCTCCTCAAGCATTGGATAGAGGTAACGGGAAACGAAAACCCCTTGTATGAGGATTATGATCGTCTTCTGGACATTGCAGAGAAATATGATGTTACCCTCAGTCTCGGTGACGGATTAAGACCCGGTGCACAGAATGATGCGACTGATATCGGGCAGATCTCGGAACTACTCATTCTTGGCGAATTAGTCGAATTAGCTAATAAGAGAGGTGTACAGGTCATGGTAGAAGGTCCCGGTCATATTCCACTTGATGAAGTCGAGATGAATGTTAAACTACAGAAAAAGCTATGCCATAATGCCCCTTTTTACGTTTTAGGGCCATTAGTGACCGATATTGCACCCGGATATGATCATATAACCGGAGCTATTGGAGGTGCCTTGGCAGCTTCTTATGGTGCCGATTTTCTCTGCTATGTAACTCCAGCTGAGCATCTCTGCTTACCTGATCTGGAGGATGTCAAACAAGGTGTCATCGCATCTAAATTAGCTGCTCATTGTGGTGATCTGGTAAAAAGAAAACAGATTGCTATACAACGGGATAGAGCAATATCGGAAGCTCGCCGTGAATTGAATTGGGAAAGAGTTTTTCAATTTGCCCTTGACCCTTTATTAGCAAAAAAGCGAAAAGAGTCAACTACAGAAACTGATTCTGACTATTGCTCTATGTGCGGTTCGCTCTGTGCTATTAAGATTGATAAGAAAGCAACCAAACCAAACGCATAGGCAAATCATCTTTATTCTCAGTATCAAAGACTGAGTTTGTTTAGTAAAACATGGTGAATCATTATGTTTAAAGTTAGAAGTACGCAAAAATACTTTCTTTCTATAGCAGCTACAGATACTACTGGAGAAGCTGGGATAACTAAGGATTGTAAAATAGCTAACCAATTTGGCTTTAATACTTTGGGAGCGGTTACAGCAATAACTATTCAAGATGATAATGGAGTAAAAAACATTTATCCACTTGATGGTAGTATTTTGGAGGAACAATTAGATATTTGTTCAACTTTCGATGTGAATTGTCTCAAAATTGGAGTTTTAGGTAACAAAAAAAACGCTTTGATCGTAGCTGAATCGCTAAGCAAATTTCCCCAAGCAATAAAAGTATGGGATCCCGTCTTCTCCCCCACTTCAGGAGAATCTTTCGTAATGGACAGTGATATAGGCGATATACTTTGGGCACTGTTACCTGAAATTGATATACTAACACCAAATTTCTCAGAACTCGCTAAAATTCTCAATATAATCGATCCAAAACACGACAATTGGCAGAGATCAGCTCACGATATGGCAAAAAAATACGATGTTGCCCTGTTTGTTAGCGGTGGTCATAGCGATACCGAAGATATACTTATTAGAGAATTTTTGATCGATAAAGAAAGAATTATCTGCTTAAGTAAGATGAGAACACCTCTCAGATATCAGCACGGCACCGGTTGTACTCTTTCAACAACATTGGCATGTTATATGACATTAGCAACCGATATTGTTAAGGCATGTCGGAAAAGCACCGAACTCGTTGATCTGCTTTATACTTAATTTTAAGAAACTATTAGGGAGCACATGAGCCGGATAGAGCCGGCTCATGTGCTCCCTAAAGTTTAATGCTTATTCTGTATAGATAATAACTATTCTCTTATTGACTACGATCTTTAGATTCGACACTTCGTGTGCCAAGGAATATTCCTCTTATGAATAGTTCCGAGCTAGACGAAGTCAATACCCTCTACTTAGAAAAATAAAGGAGTTATCTTAATGTATGGCTAATACATATCTGATCAGTAATAGTACTGACCTTTATAGAGAATTGAATAACGAAAGGACATTCTATTAGCTTGACAGAAACTTATCAGCTTTTCTATCGAGATATCTTACAAGGGATTTGAAATGATGAATAGTATAGTTAACCGATATTAACTGAAAGAGGATAGTTTTTGTTCAAGCAATGAAAAAAAGCATTAGTCTCAGCGCCCTTTTTTTTACCTCAGCAATCTGGGGTTTTGCCTTTGTTGCTCAAAGGCAAGGAATGGAGTCACTCGACCCTTTTCTGTTTAATAGTATTAGATTTGCACTCGGTGCTTTAGTTGTTGGTCTTTTGGGATTCAAATCTGTAACTAAATACAAGAAAATTCCCTGGAATCTGGGAATAGTGCTATTTATGGGTGCATCCTTACAGCAAACCGGCTTAATCTGGACTACAGCCGGTAATGCTGGTTTTATAACGGGACTGTATGTAGTATTTGTGCCTATCTTAGGTCTTTTCCGCAATCAGCGACTAAATCGCCAAACTATTTATGCTATATCATTAGCGACCATTGGATTATATCTGATCAATGATAACAGAGATCTAACAGTATCCATAAGCAATGCTTTGATTTTGGTCGGAGCTCTGTTTTGGGCAATCCATCTTCAACTTGTTGATAAACTGATAAAAAGGTATGATACTCTCTATCTTGCCTTTACGCAGTTCGCTATCTGTGCGATATTGAGTCTAATAGTTGGATTGATCTATAATTTGGGATATCGTCCGGAAACATTTCTTAGTAGTGAGATCTTTTCAAACATAGGTTCTGCAGGAATATCTCTGTTATACAGTGGTTTGATCTCGGTAGGAATAGCATATACTTTACAAGTTTTTGCTCAGAGACAAATAGAACCGACAAAAGCAGCAATTATACTTTGCCTGGAGAGCGTCTTTGCTCTTTTAGGAGGATGGCTAATCCTCTCTGAACAAATCACATTTTCTCTCATTATTGGAGCTTCTCTAATTTTGTTAGCTATGATTATCAGTATTAGAGTAAAACCTGCAGTTATCCATTAGTTAGTTGCTTTATTATCTCATAGCTGAAGCAGTTAGTGTACAACTAATAAGATACAATATGGGGAAATTTAAGGGTTGACAATTTACTCCCTCAAAGAAATCTCAAAACAATATTATAAATTAAACGATAAGGAGTTAGTTATGCCGAAAATGACTGTTGATCCTTATTATTGCAAAGGTTGTGGTTTATGCATCGAAGCATGTCCGAAAAAGATAATCCGTTTCTCAGAGGAGATCAATGCTAAGGGTTATCATTATGCTGAATGTTTCGATCAGGAAGCTTGTATAGATCGGAAGAGCACAC
>JAHYIR010000050.1 GCA_019429305.1 Candidatus Cloacimonadota bacterium | reverse complement strand
TAACTCACCTCCATTTCATAAATCCGATTTTATCTATATTCGTCAAGTTTAACATTTGTTTTATCAGTACTATTAGTTATCTTTTCCCTGAACATTGCTTGACTATGAGTACTAATCTTTCTAAACTAATCAAGATAACATTGATCGGGAAGAACTATGTCGAAAAAGGAAACTGAGTAGCCAAAGACATTGGAAGAGGCAGCTAATCGGCTCCTTGAGTTGATGAAAGATGAGGATAAGAAAGTGCTGCGGGAAACTAAGCGAGATGATCTGATCATGTTTCATCATGGTGCAGGAGCATGGATCCGTAACAATTTCCGGCTCTGGCAGGGGAACAATGAGTTAATGGAATCCTGCTATACTCTGTTCGCAGACAGCTGCTCGGAAATGATCATTGAACGGGCTTGGAAGATACTGCAGGGAAAGGGGAGTTAATTCCCTAAATATATATATAATCGGGGAGTTAATTCCCCGAAATACAATATTTATTGACTTTTTCTTCGAGTTTATCAATCTTGACTTTGAGGTGTGCTATGATTATGATAAAGAGAACTATTTTAAGTAATCTGTACGGTTTCATGCAAAAAAAGCGAGCAATAATTATCTACGGGGCAAGGCGTACAGGGAAAACCACTATCCTAAAGGAAATTTCCAGCAACCTGAATAATGTCCAGTTCATTAACTGCGATTTGATCGATGGACAGGAGGGATTTAATTTCCGAAATCAACAGGATATCAAGCTAAGTTTTAGTCGTTTCTCATACCTCTTGATAGATGAAGCTCAGAGGGTTAGTGATATCGGCATAAAACTCAAAGCCATTATTGATACTCTTCCTGAAATCCAGATAATTGCTACCGGTTCATCTTCTCTTGATCTTTCAAATTTCATTAATGAACCTCTTACCGGTAGAAAATTTGAGTTTATTTTACACCCTCTATCGACTGAAGAATTGTATGAGTATGAAGGTATTGATGCCGTAATAGCCGGCTTGAGGCATAGACTGATTTTTGGTAATTATCCTGAGGTTTATCTGGAAAAGAGTATGCCGGTAGAGATCATCAAGGAAATTGCCGGGTCCTATCTTTTTAAGGATATTCTTGTATTTCAGGATATTAAGCGTCCTGATCTGTTAAAAAAACTCCTCATAGCTTTAGCTCTCCAGCTCGGGAATGAAGTTTCCTATACCGAATTGGGAAATAATGTTGGCTTAGACAGAAAGACTGTGGAAAGATATATTCATCTCCTGGAACAGAGTTTTATAATCTATCGTTTAGGTTCTTACAGTAAAAATCTGAGAAATGAACTGAAACGGGGTGTGAAGGTATATTTCTGGGATAATGGGATACGTAATGCCTTGATAAATAATTTCAATCCTCCCGATATGAGAACCGATACCGGTGCCTTATGGGAGAACTACATCATTACTGAAAGAAGGAAGCAGTTGCTGAACAAACGAGCTAATTTCGATCATTACTTCTGGCGAACGACCAGTCAGCAGGAAATTGATCTCCTGGAGATAAAAAACAGCTTCTTAAGAGGATTTGAGATAAAATGGAACCCCCAAAAAGCTGTCAGAACACCTTTGGCTTTTACTAAAGCATATCCAAAAGCTACGTTTCAGATCATCAATCCTAAAAATTATCTCGAATTTTTGTTAGAAAACAAATAGTAGTTCTAGGAGAATAATCAGGTTAATTCTTTTATGAGAACATATAATAACAATATTTTTTAGTAGGGGCTATGTCGAAAAAGGAAACAGAGTGGCCAAAGACATTGGAAGAGGCAGCTAATCGGCTCCTTGAGTTGATGAAAGATTAGGATAAGAAAATGCTGCGGGAAACCAAGCGAGATGATCTGATCATGTTTCATCATGGTGCAGGAGCATGGATCCGTAACAATTTCGGGCTCTGGCAGGGGAACAAAGAGTTAATGGAATCCTGCGATGCTCTGTTCGCAGACAGCTGCTCGGAAATGATCATTGAACGAGCTTGGGAGATACTGCAGGAAGCAGATAAAAAATAAAGGGGTTATTATGTATCAGTATCCGTTGGAGATCAAAAAAGGGCATTTGTATATCACGGTTGGGAATAAGAGCTGGCTTATCGATACCGGCAGTCCGGTAAGTTTCAGTAAACACGACCTGATGATCGGAGAGAGATTGTACCCTCTGTCAGAAAAGGATTCCAAAAAGTTCCCGGAAGAACTAACCGATCTGATCGGGCATCATACTGACGGTTTATTGGGTAACAATGTGATCCGGGAACATGATGTACTGCTCGACCTTGCTGCAGGTCAAATGACCTTTTCCGAAGATCATATCTCAGCCAATGGTCTGATACTCAAGACAGAGTTGGTGTCAGGTATCCCCTGTATCGACGTTGGAATAAAAGGGAAAAATTACCGCATGTTTTTTGACACGGGAGCACAGATCTCATATTTTACTCAGGACCATAACCTCGATTATCCCGAAGCGGGAGATTTCCAGGATTTTTATCCCTTCTTCGGAGAGTTCGAGACCAAGACCTATCTGGTGAAAGTAATCCTGAATGAGAATTTACGAACCCTGCGCTTTGGTGTTTTCCCCCTTTTGCTCAATATGGCAATAGTTTCGTTGAAAATAGAGGGCATTATCGGACTTGAACTGATCCAGGGGCGTAAGCTGCTCCTCTCGTATAGACGAAATATGATGATCCTGTCGTGATACGAGAACCTCTGTTGATGGAATTGTATGCAAGGGGAAAGAATAGCAAGAAGGAAAAAATGAACCACAGAAGCACGGAGGACAAGGAGGAATGATTGAGATACAGTAATGGAAGGAAAAGCAAAAAGAGAGAAAGAATTGGACTAAAGCAAGCAAAAAAGTTTATGGTTGGACTTTTTCATAATAACAAGCAACATTAAAGCTAACAAAGAGTTAATAAATAAAAGAATAAGAAGGAGGTTATCATGATGTACCAATTCTTTGGACATGGCTGGGGAATGGGCTTCGGCTGGATCATCGGTATCTTAATTCTCGTGATTGTGATATGGATCGTGGTCAAGGCATTAAATCAAAATACCAGCAATAACCGTCAAAGCGATAAATCACCCCTTGATATTCTAAAGGAACGATATGCCAGGGGCGAAATAGATAAGCAAGAATTTGATCAGCGTAAGAAAGACCTGATGGAGTAATGATAGATTATCTAAACCCACCCGCCACCCAAATGGAGCGGAGCTCCATTACCTGAGGTTAAAACCTCAGGCTATTATATGTCACCCGTCGCTACGCTCAGGGTTGTTTAATGTGGCAAAGCAAGATTAAAAATTTATCATGCCCCG
>JAHYIR010000049.1 GCA_019429305.1 Candidatus Cloacimonadota bacterium | reverse complement strand
CTTTACGGGTACGTTGCAAGAGTTACAGACGATGATAGAAGAACTTCCCAAAGGGGAATTTGTCTTTATTTTACTTGCACAGGAGAACAGGCGAAGACAAAAAGCTCAGAAATAACGATCATGCTCAAAACCCTGCAAAATGAAGTCCGCTACCTCAAAGGTGTCGGTGCCTTTAAAGCCCAACTCCTGCAAAAAATTACCATCAATACGATTGAAGACCTGCTATTGTATCTACCCCGTACTTATATCGAAAAAGAGCAGTGCCGAAAGATATCTCAGATGCAGGCGGATAATCATTATAAGATCATTTTACGACTGAAGAGTGTTAAACAGATCTTTGTTAAAGGTGGAAGAAAGCAGCTAAGGGCGATCTTTACCGACGATCTGAATGAATTGTTGGCAATCTGGTTTCACTATCAAACTTGGCAACTTGCCGAATTAGTACCCGGTTCATACTACATTTTAGATGGAACATTAAAAGAATTTCGCTCAGTCCGGCAAATGGTTCATCCCAAGTTCGAGCGCTTTGCTACCGAAGATATAGAGTTTGATCTCTCGGAAGAGGAAGATTGGTCGGGTAGAGAACTATTACCCATTTATCCTCTGATCCCTGAGTTAAGCCAGAACTTTCTGCGGAAAATTATCTCGCAAGCTTTTCAGGATTATCGAGATTTCATAAAGGAAACGATTCCCGAATACATCAGACAAAAGTATTCGCTGCTCGAGCTAAAAAGATCGCTCGAAGTGTTACATTTTCCCACATCTATGGAGGAAGCAGAATCGGGCAGAAGAAGATTGATCTTTGAAGAGCTCTTTTATCATCAGATGATGCTGGCTCGTGTCTATAAGAGAAAAAAGACGGAAGGTGAAGGGATTACCTTTGCTATTAAAAAGAATTATACAACCAAGTTAAAAAACTCTCTGACTTTTACCCTAACAGCTGCTCAAAAGAGGGTCTTGAAAGAGATCGTAACCGATATGCAGAGCCCCAAAAGAATGAATAGATTGTTACAGGGCGATGTTGGTTCTGGTAAGACCATTATTGCCCTCTTTGCCATGCTTCTTGCCATAGAAAACGGCTATCAGGGAGTCCTGCTCGTACCGACAGAAATTCTCGCCAAACAGCACTTTCAGACCTTTTCCCAACTTCTTGCCGAGCAACCGGAGATAAAGATCAGTCTCGTCTTAGGGGGTAACAAGAAAGGTACAAAACAGGCGTTGGAAGATATAACTGCCGGAGTATCCCAACTGATCATCGGCACTCATGCCCTGTTGGAAGCGAGAGTGGTTTTCAACAAAGCAGGGTTGATTGTCATTGATGAACAGCAGCGGTTTGGTGTACATCAGAGAACTGTGTTACCCGATAAGAGCGGAAACCCCGATATTCTCTATCTCACGGCAACACCTATCCCACGCTCTCTGGCTCTCACTATTTATGGCGACTTGGATATCTCCGTTCTGGATGAATTGCCGCCGAACAGGAAGCCGGTCAAAACAATGCTCAAGCCGGCTACTAAGAAAACAGATGTTTATAAGAAGATTCCCGATTTTATCAAGAAGGGTAATCAGGTTTATATTGTCTGCCCACTGATCAGTGAAACAGAAAAGCTCGACCTGCTCGATGCCGAAAGGTTGCATCAACACCTGAAGGAAGTGGTGTTTCCGCATTATGCCGTCGAATTGATCCACAGCAGGATGAAGTCGGCTGATAAAGAAGCTATCATGCAGGGATTTCAGCAAAACAGAGTCAATATTCTCGTCTCTACAACCGTTATTGAGGTTGGGGTTGATGTGCCGAATGCCTCGGTAATGATCGTCGAACATGCTGAAAGATTCGGTCTTAGTCAATTACACCAGCTCAGAGGAAGGGTAGGAAGAGGTCCTGATGAATCTTTCTGTTTTCTCATCTTTTATGAACCGATCACTCAGGTAGCCAGGGAACGACTTAAGACTATGGCTGCAACCAATGACGGATTCATGATTGCTGAAAAAGATCTGCAACTGAGAGGTCCGGGAGATTTCTTCGGTACCAATCAATCAGGGATGCCTCTCTTTCGTTTTTCGAATCTCATTAACGATCTGGAGATCCTGCAACAGGCAAGAGTAGAGGCAAGAAATATCGTACTGGAAGATTTTTCACTCCAAAGACCGGAAAATGACCTCATCCGCGAGAGATACACCGCAACCTATCAAACAAAAGAAAACCTCTTCAGTTATTAAGAGTAACTAAGAACATCAATTATTGCCACTATACCATTGCAAGCGTAGTCAAGAGAAAGCATCTTTGCTTGCTTACCCTTAAGTATAATCCGTTTGATCTTCTGTTTCCGTCAAATCCGTGTTCTATTTCCTCCTGCTATGCCTAAGTTTTTTTCCTAATACCCTAACACCTATTTTTTATCTGTGTTAATACTTTTTTAATCTGTGTCTATCCGTGGACTATACTTGCTATGCTTCCGATGGACTTGCTATTCTTCCATAAGTTTTTACCCTATCACCTTTTCACCCTTCCACCTTTCCACAATCTCTATCCTCTTGCTTCAAAAAACCTTTGACTTATTAACCCAGCTAACTATTGTGGTTTTATGATGATAAATACCTCTTTTGTTCCCGAAATTTGGTGTTATTCTTTCAGTCAGTGGTGACAAAAAATTACTTACTAATCAACAACATATAGATCCTCTAAGGTAAATTGTAAATAGAATAAGGAGAGAAGTTATGTTACAAATGCATGTCTTTAGGAACGAAGCAGAGATGAAGCAGTATATCTCACGAGAAGAGGTGATAGATTTTCTTTATAACCATTTAGACCGTTTCCGAGATAGTAAGGAAGCGATCAATAAATCGATCAATTATGCCTTCTCAGGTGCCGAAGGTAAGGGTGGCTTTATCTTGACCGCCTTTTATGAGGACAAACTGGTCGGAGTATTGGTGATGAACAGTACCGGCATGAAAGATTTCATTCCGGAAAATCTTCTCGTTTATATAGCTGTCGATGCGACTTATCGTGGCAAGGGCTTTGGTAAGCAGATCATCAAGAAGGCAGCCGAAAACTGTGAAGGGGATATTGCTCTCCATGTAGAATATGATAATCCTGCTAAACGACTTTATGAGCGTCTCGGATTTGTCTCCAAATATGCCGAAATGCGATACAATAGGAGCTGAGCTTAATGGCTACCTTACAGATAGATTCAAAGATTATCCTTGATAATATCACAAAATTGAATGACTTACTCGGAAAATACAACATCCGCTGGTCGATCATCATGAAAGTTCTCAGTGGAAACCGTCAGGTACTGGAAAGGATCCTTCATAGCCAAGAATTACAAAATATTCACTCTATCGGTGATTCACATCTCTCCTGTCTGAAAAAGATCAAACAGATCAAGCCGGAAGCGGTTACGATGTATATCAAACCACCGGCAGCAGATCAGATCAAGAATGTGATCAGCTATGCCGATATCTCGCTCAATTCCAGCATTCAGACAATAGAAGCTCTCAACAAAGAAGCTAAGAAGCAAAAGAAGAACCATCAGATCATCGTCATGATAGAGTTGGGAGAATTACGAGAGGGGGTAGTCAGAGACCAGATCCTCGAGTTCTATAAAAAAGTTTTCAAATTAACCAACATCGAAGTTATCGGTCTCGGAACGAATCTTGGCTGTATGTATGGTATCGAACCTACCTTTGATAAGCTGATCCAGCTCTGTCTCTATAAACGAATTATTGAACTCACATTCAACCGTAAGATCGATCTGGTCTCCGGTGGTTCTTCTATAACTCTTCCCTTAGTCGGTAAAGGTAAAAGACCACAAGAGGTCAATCACTTCCGTATAGGCGAAGCTGCCTTTTTTGGCACCTCACCATTTACTAATAAGCGCTTCAGAAATCTCAGCACCAAAGGTTTCGAGTTTAAAGCCAATATTATAGAATTAGCCCAGAAGGACACGGAGCCGGACGGTTTGATCGGAAATGGAAATATCGGCACCGTTGCCGATATAGGAAGCGATCGTGATAAATCTTACCGGGCGATTCTCGATTTCGGAATTCTTGACGTTGATATTGACGATATCTTTCCCATAGATAAGAACATCACCTTTGCCGGTACTACATCGGATATGACCGTCTATGATCTGGGTGATAATAAAACCAAAGAGGGTAAGCAGAAATATAGTGTCGGGAAAAAGATCGTCTTTCATCCTAACTACATGGCAGTAGCCCGCCTGATGAATACCCCTTTTATCGAGAAGAAAATTCTCTAATTTCACCTAAACTCCTTAGTATAGTAACTTGACCTGAGAATATAGGTTAGATTACTTGTTCTTATAATGAAAGTCTGGAAAGGTGTGATCTATGGATAAAAATCTTAAGGAACGCAGAGCAAACAAAAAAGAGATTAACTATTCAATTATCCCTTTTCTTTTAGCCATAGCATATTTATATTTCATTCAAGGCGTTAGACCCATTTACTTTCTTTTGGGTTCCGGTTCGTGGGGTGTCGGTTGCTTCGTGAAGATCATTCTTCACTCACTGATAGTAAAGAAGTTGCCACATAGTGCAGAAAAGATAGCCGGAACTTCTTTCATCAATGGTTTGATCTCAGGAATCACTG
>JAHYIR010000048.1 GCA_019429305.1 Candidatus Cloacimonadota bacterium | reverse complement strand
TCGTTGCTCCCTGGGTTGCACAAGTGATTGTTACCTGCTGATAATTATGATAAATACCCCCCGGAGGATTAAATACCGGATCAGCAACTTGAAAGATATAATCAGCTTCAGCAGTTTCACTCGGATCCAAACCATGTTTAAACGCTTTAGCTTTCAATGTCGTGTTACTGGTTAAATAAGGAGGTAAAAAAGGATAATAAGGCAAAGAATATTGAGTAGGTTCACTCCCATCTATCGTGTACATGATAGCTGCTCCCGCAGTATCACAGTATATTCTAACGCTACGCGGATTGTTATATGTCCCCCCCGGTGGATCAAAAGTCGGAGTTGCTACAGCTCCGATATAATAAATACTTGATGCGATGGCACTATCTTCATGACCAGATTTACTTGCTCTTGCCTTTAACATAGTATTCTGTTCAATATTTACCGGAGTTGTATAAACTACGCTTGGCTCTGATCCATCAGTTGAATAGAGTATTGTTGCATTGGGTGTTGTACAACTGATTACTACTGTTTGAGGATTTGCATAAGTCCCTCCTGGTGGATTAAATGTAGGAGTTGCTACGGGGGGACTCTCTGTTGCTTGATATATTGGGAATTTCAGATCTGGTAGGAGATTATTAGATGTATAATTGGCAATATTATAACCGAGCACTTCAAACTTTAGACCGACAAATAATTGGAAACCACCAACTAAAGTCCACCAAGGATTTGCTGTAGTGTCAGCTTCTAATTCTATGAAGCCAAGAGCTTTAACGTTAGGCCCAGCAACACCATAAAGATTCATTTCAAAGCGGGGACCGGAGCCACAGAAAATATTGAGTGATGTTCCCAAATTGGGATGAGTTGTTTGATCAAAAACTAATTGAGGTTCAAAGATTGGTTCTGGAACATGAGGTTTAATGTATTTAGCTCCTGCTTTAATATATGAACCTGTAGTATTAACATTAACTGTAACTGCAGCATCACCATTTGCACCAATCTCAAGAACTATAACTGCTTTTGGAACGATCACAATTGGTATTACTCCGGCAAAAAAGGTTATGGGAGTGAAATAATGCTGAACAAGGTCTATCTCCTGGGAATAATCAAAACCACCATTTACGGTAAAATCAATATTTAAATTCTGTGTGAGAATAGCCCCAGCTTCTAAGTAGTGTAAACCTTGCCAAATATTGATACGGGCATCAAAAAAGATATTAAATGTGAGTGTCACGTTACCTGAGACATTCATCATTATACCGCTACCAAGATTGATATTTTTATTAATATCATGAGGAAAAGAAAGCAGATCCTTATCGTCTTCAAGAAATTCTACTCCATCTACAAGCAGAACAGTCTTTTCAATATCTGATGTCTTCAATGAACGGGAAATAGAAAACTCCAGCTCATCAAAGACATCTTCCAGGGTAGCTTGGACTGTATTTACTACTATTTGTCCATCCTGTTCGTAAGAGTCGGTAACTTTTCTGAGCAGTCCGTAAGGTGCCTGCTCTGAGGGTCCTGATACAATAACGTTACCCGGTTCATAAAATTCGGGATTTACACCTTCCGGAAGGATGATCTGTTCGTCTGTTACCTCTATGATGGTCGCTGCTACATCCTCTTCCATTACGACTGTTTCCGGTGTAATTATCGGTTCAAAGGTTATATCGGGTTCTGTTGTCTTTTTTTCACTACAGGAAAAGAATAGCAAAACCAGACTAATCACAACAACAAAGAATAACAGCTTTCTCTTCATAACTACCTCCAAATATTCAGCATTATAGCAATATTTGCCAGTTTAGGGAGCGGAAATTATCGAGAAAAAATTAACATCAACTAAACCTTTACGATATCGAGTTTATTCTATTCTGTTGTCAATGAATATTTAGTGTTTTTTTGATTGTAACATATTTTAAATCTTTACTATAGAGCTTTACAATAAATATGTTTAGCTTCCGGCAATGATGTTTTTCAACACAAAACATCCATCATCTTAATATAGAGACCCATTACTCTCTAAGATAGTGTTGCCATTACGAATACTCTCTGTTCATAAGCTGCCTGATGGTAAAGAAACCAGATCGGATCTCCTGAAAATCTGTAATTCCCGTCTCTGTCGCGTCTAATGGTAATATTTTTCCACTGATTAGGGTTATAGGAGTAATCTGTCCCCTTGAACTGAGCGGAAAAAGCCCGTTTCCAATCGCTCCTTCTTGATCTGTTAACTTCCAAACAGACATTCAGTTGCGGTAATAACTTGCCCCAGGTATCGGGGGTTCCTGTTATTGCTCTGAGAATATCAAAGACTCTTCTCGCTGCCTTTCTGAATCTCACTTTCGTGTTGATATATACCCTGTTCTTTCTCCCGTCAATATAGGTAATTTCTGTATTGAACCTGTCCGGAAAGGTACCTAACAGCCCGTGCCCGATATGGTAACCTAAGAATCCGGTCAACCTTCCAACGAACGGATTAGTTCTTCGCCTGTTATTGGATCTTATTATCGGATCGGTCACTCCGTTATCTTTCAGACTATTCCGGGCAGAGAAGTTTTGATGAGCAAAAGTGTCTTCATAAGAGTGTAACGCTATCCCTAACCGTATTAGAGCAGTATCCCTTATTCGGCTATCTTTCTTGTTAGATTGTAACTCCGCCAACGCCAGCTCGATCAGATCCAATGACATTGGTGCTTCCGGGATAGTCAGATAGTTGAATTTTTTCCGCTCTTTATTCCAACCCTCCGGTATGAAGTGATAGGGGAGAAGGACTTTATTCCTGATATTACGGAAATTATAGAGAATGTTACCGATGCCTTTATGAGATGTACAAGTAGGATCAAAATACTCCTCATACATCCTCTCATAGAGTGGCTCGGGCATATCTTTTACTACCATTACCTGATGATCGGTAGCATCATCAACATACTGACAGGCATAGGCAATAAGTTCAGCATCCTTGTGAGAAAATCCTGCTTTAATCGCCAAAGTTTTCGTCACATAATAATGAAAACCGATATTCATTATTGCCTTCCAAAACTATGATAGATCAAAAATAGAGATAAGCTGTTCATTGAAACTCTCGAATTTAGCCATCTCGATCAGCTTATGTATTGGTATCTGTTCAGCAAATTGTCTGAAGATATAACCGTAATTTTGATAACTACCTCTCGCAGGATTGGTCATTATATCGACCATCTTCTCCCGGCTTAACTGTAGCTTTGAACTGCCAAATTGATTCGCTACATAGATGGCAAACCCTTCATAAAACCAAACCGGTCCCATTCCCTCTTCATTTCCTTCGAGGATTCTGATATGAAACCGATGAGCAATCTCATGAGTTATCAATTTTTCATAGCTATCCTTTTCTATCCCTTCAGGGAATACCTGGGCATATATCTCAGGAGTGACAATAACCAGCACTCTGTTCTCCAACGCCGCACAATATGTTTCCGGTAATTCTATCTCAGGATCTGCATCTACAAGCTGCAACAGATTTCTATCAAACTCTCTCTTGTCATCAAAGATCATTACTCGCTCTATAAAAGGTTCTTCGGTGAGATCCCCCCACTCGTTTTTATACGCAAAGTTCTTTATGTTTCTAAGTGCGGACAGTACATAAGATGCAAATTCCGCTCTTCTTGATTCTATACTCTCTGGTATAATAAATTCCATACTGGGTTTTGATGAGTTGATCATCTCTCTATCTTCCCCTTTATTGACAACTAATAGTTAACAATAGTTCATAATTTCTTTAAACACCGATGTCAATTATTTTTCCACTAAGTAGTTGATTAAGGTAGCAGCACATACAAACTTAAGCCGGCATGACATAATGATTAGTTAGATTAAATAATCTCTTGTCTACCCTTAGGGAGGGGTATAGTCGGATGGGTGCCGACTATAGGGTTCACTAAAGGTTGAGTAAAGTAAGAAAGATCAGGGGATTCATATTGAACTGATTAGCTGATAAAGAGTTAAGATATTAAGTGAGTTAAATTAGTTTGATATTAGATAAGATGCAAAGATTGATGGAGTATAGAGGGGTATCCTAAACAATCATCATTGTCCATAAGAGCAGGAATAATATGATAGTAGCGAGAGACAGAACAGCTAAATAGAGGTATGTTTTATTAAGATTCTTCAGATTGCTAAGTTTACCTAGATATAACATCTGGTAACCAATGACACCGTCAGCAATAGTGAAGCTGGCAATTGCCAACAGAATTGGAAGAGGATTTAATGTTAAAATACTTATCAAAGCCAATCCCCTCGTTCCTATGTGAATAAACCCGGCAATGAGTCGTTCTAAAACCGGCAAAATCTTTTGATACCACATCTTCTTAAAACCCTCTAAATTGTTTAAAACCGCTTCTAGTTCAAGTGCCGGTTTTTCAAGTTCCGTGCCTTTAAAAAGCTGTGCAGACTTGCTCGAACCGGTAATCAAAGCTTCAAAAGCTCCGATTCCGACACCAAAAGCGAGGATTTCGAGAAAACCGGTTATAGAAAAGAGATAAAAGAAGAGGACTGCTCCTCCGAGCTCAGTGATTCCTGAGATCAAACCATTGATGAAAGAAGTTCCGGCTATCTTTTCTGCATTATGTGGTAACTTCTTTACTATCAGTGAGTGAAGAATGATCTTCACGAAGCAACCGACACCCCACGAACCGGAACCCAAAAGAAAGTAAATGGGTCTAACGCCTTGAATGAAATATAAATATACTATGGCTAAAAGAAAAGGGATAATTGAATAGTTAATCTCTTTTT
>JAHYIR010000047.1 GCA_019429305.1 Candidatus Cloacimonadota bacterium | reverse complement strand
ATCCGGAGACTAATATTGAATTCTTTCTGGTAAAACCGGCTCAGGTCAGGATAACGGTTTATAATGTCAGAGGTCAGATGGTACGAGTTCTGACAGAGGGTTATTATGAACAGGGTGTTCATAATGTTCTCTGGGACGGAAAGACAGAGAGCGGCTCAAGAGCAGGAAGCGGAATGTACTTTTATAATATGAAGAGCGGAGATTATACTTCTACAAAGAAGATGATTCTGTTGAAATAAGCCCGTTGCCTTGTTAGTGAATAGTTGACCAAAGGGAGTAAAAGCAAGTCCGTTGGAAGTTTCAGTAAGAAGGATGGAAAATCTGGTTTTTGGTTTATTGGTTGTATGAAAAAGAGATTAGACAATATTACCAAAAGCGGAATCAGTGTTCGAAAAATCTAGTTGGCTCTCTTTTGCTATGGTTAGTTACTATCTTATTCCGGGTTCTTCATGTAAAAAATATACTTATTGAAGCAAGTGATTTCCTGCTTGCCCTTCTTCATGTCATACTCTAATAATAATTGGATACTACCTTTTATTGATTCTATTGAGGAGAGCTAAATAATCAATGTTAAATTGGAACTCATAGATAATTAGACCAATTATAGTCATAAAAAATTGGACTAAGACAATATAATATTTTACGTAATGTGGTTATCAGAGAAATAACTGTAACTATCGGAAAATATAAAGATATATATTGACAAGTTCGTCAACACTAATATTATTGATTCATAAAAAGAGTTTCCTTGAAATACAAGTGGATGTGAATTTGCTGTTATTAGTAGTAACGAGATCATTTTTAAGTTTCAAACATTCTCTTTCAAGGAGTGGTGAATGATAAAATGTCTAAAGTTTTTATGGGCGTATTCTCTTAATAGATTATTTCTCGCATTAGAGATAGTAGGGCGACTTTGTTTTAACCATGGTTTTATTTCTATAAAAACAGATCTTTCTATGTGTATTAAATGCATTCATCTGGGTCTCTCTGTAGCGCAGCAGAGAGACCAGAAAAGACGCATAAATTTGAACCAAAAAAATCATTATGATAACTTCATTATGAATAGGTTATACGAAATGTTCACTATAGATCAGAAAATTTATACTATCAATTAATAATCGGAATCAAGAAAAAAATGAAGTTATAATGAGCCACGAAAAAAGAATTAGGAGGAGCTATAATGAAAAACCTAATAAATAGCCTTGAAGATAAAGGAATACGAAGATTAATAATATCTTCTTTCTTTTTGATTATTGCATTGTCATTTTCATTTAACAATTTATTCGGCGAAGTTGATATAGAGTCTTATGAATTGTTTATAAAATTCAACATGCCTATTCAACCATCTACTCAAGACGGTATTCTATTTGTAGAAATTCCTGAATTTGATGATATTAGTTATAATTATGAGATAAGTGACTTTGAGTTCTTCCATTTCGATTGGTCAGCTAATATCCATTATTTACTTGCAATTATACTTGAAGATTTAACCATACATGAAGCGTTAGATATTTTCAATGAGTATGAAAAATTACAAAACCAATATTTCGTATACATTGAATTACATGGTCCCTCTAATCCTGCAGATATTCCCCATGAATTTCTCTATTATGATCAGGCAAATCCACCCTACAGCCATTATACAGATACTTTGGGATTAGTACATGACAATGGATATGGTGCAGATTGGATAGAAATATATAAAACCTTTCAGTATGAAGAAGATGGTACTTGGATTCAAAATTCAACGAGAAGATCTTTTTTGGAAAAACTATGCCCTCCGGGAACTGTCCATTTTGAAGTAGTAGATCCCCCAGATCCTTCGCTGGAATATTACTGGATAGTCAGAGCTCCATTGGGGATGTGGCATCATACCGAAATGTATAACAATACTTACCAGGCATGGCAATATGCAAAAGGGGACAATATAGTTGTACTAGTATCAGATGCAAAGGTTAATATTGATCATCCCGGGCTTGCCGGAAGGTTATTTACAGGATATCCGAATCACTATCACGGATATTCCACTCATGGAACTCATATAACTGGAGTGATATGCGCCGTTTTAACCGATACCCCTGAGACAACTTTGGGTCTAAATAGTGCTATTGGGATAGCGCCTGAATCACAGTATATCGCAATTGAATTCCGATTAAATCATCTTATTAACTTTTTAGGCACTCCTTATATAAATTATGTAAAAGTCCTGAACATGAGTTGGTCAAACACTATTTATGCGCACAGTGGAACTCAAACTACCTGGGATATGGTTCTAACCAATTTAACAAGTCATCCCGATCAAGGTGGTTTGGACATATTTGTGGCTTCAGCCCGTGCCTATAGTGCATCTTGGCGACCATCATCACCAAATGACCTCTATCCATACTCACTAGCTTCCGATTATGAAGGATTCATGAGTGTAGGAGCTCTTGACCCACATTGGACAGTGGTTTCCTCTTGGACAGGAGACTTGGATTCTTTAAATGTATCTGAGGCACATTTCAAATCGAGCATTAACGCTCCTGGACACCTTATCTGGACAACCGGTCCTAAAAATCAAAATACTAACAACTTTCAACTATCCTTTGCAGGAGCAACTTCGGGTGCCAGTCCACAGGTAGCCGGTGCAGCTGCATTGATAAGATCACGTTACCCATGGATGACTGCTGCTCAAACTGAACGTCAGATTACTCTTGGAGCTAAAAATCTTGACTTAATAATTGAAGCTAATCGTCAACCTGGAAGTCCCGTTGCGAATTGGAATGTACCCGATCACTTTTGGGGTGCAGGGACTCTTGATGTTCTATCGGCACTTTATCTTCACGGAGATTTTACTGAGTATTTTGAACAGACCGATCCTAATGAGACAATGTTACTCGGAAAAGAGTTTGAATTGATAAACTCTTCAATGTATATTCAAAGCGGTGTTGTTAGAATTGAGAAAGATGCTGTCGTAACCTTTACTTCATCTGAGCTTGTTATTGGCGACGGTGTGGAAATAATCTTCGAGGGGAATTCAAGATTAGTTATCGATCAGTTTTCAGAAATTACTATAGGTAATGATGTTGTTATTATTGGATACGGAGAAAACCCTTATTTAAACGAAAATAATGTTTTGGTAGTTTATGGTTCCGGTCAGGAAAAATTATTGGAGAATCTCACTGTAACTAATTGTCTTTTAAAATTTGTGAAAGTTGATTTAACTATTCGAAATTCAACATTCGATTATTCGGGAATTCATGTATATGATGGAGATCTTGACATTTCCGGATCAACCATAGATAACAGCTATGGGCACAGTGTCTTAGTCGCTCAAGCTACCAATGTTGATTTGAATGGTATGAACATATCAAACAGCGGTGGTACAGGAATACAATTAAATGAAGTAAATCAGAGTATTCTGATAGAAAATGTGAATATACAAAACAGTTCCAGGAATGGTATAAATATATCAAACACACATCCCATAAGCAGACGTTTCAGAATCACTGATAGTTTGATTGAAAACTCAGTGTTACCTGGTATCTTACTGTATAATTCCACTGGATTAAATATCAAAAACGTCATAATCAGAGATAATAAAGTGGGTGTAATGGTTCTCAACAAGAGTTCTGTCAGGCTTGAAGATTCGATAGTGAGAAATAATGAAAATCAAGAAGTCTACTATGACTATTCAAGTACTCTCCTATTTGATGACGGTTACAACGAGATCTATGATAACAGTTACACATATGGAGAACCCAATCAGTATTTAGTTTTCAGATTAGAAGGAGTAGATGGCTTAGGTGAACGAGAGACAGTTTATATGAGGAATAATTATTGGGGCTATTTAAGTCACGGCGGTATAGCAATAGAACCTCCTGAATATAGATTTAATCCTCCCTGTCTTACCGAAGCTTACATTATTACCCCTCTTTATACACCTAGTCATACTCGTCAGGATAACGAAGCGACAGATGCACAAATCATCTTTTTAAGTGCGATGAGTGAAATGGAGGAAGAAAACTACACAACAGCAGAAGTTTTATTAAAGGAGCTGATAGAAGATTACAGTAGTGACGAATATGCAATGATTGCAGCTAAGTATCTGGTTTTTAGAATAGGAAAATTAACCGATAACTACACAGGAGTTAAGAATTACTTGCAAAACTTGGATTTTGAGAGTACTTTACCAGATTTCGCTAACATTATTCTCTATCTTACTAATTATTGTGATATCTATCTCCAAGACTATAATACAGCTATATCTTGGTTCGAAGACTATATCGATAATCCTCATACTCAAATAGATTCGGTATTTGCCATGATCGATCTGGCTTATACTTATCTATTATCTCAAGACTCAGGACGTAGTAGTGTGTCTCTGAAGTACAAAGAGTGTGCTGTTAGGAATATTCATGAATATCACAACCTTCAGAGTTCTCTATTAGATAATTTCCTTTTTGGTTTTGGTAATGAAACGGAGGAAGGAGAGCTGCCTGAGAATAGATTTTTCGTCCTAAATCAATCGTATCCAAATCCTTTTTACCCGGGGAATCCCACAAGAAGCGGTGGTGTAACTATTTCTTTTACTATTCCGAAGAGTTCTAATGTAAAAATATCAGTTTATAATATCAAAGGACAGCTTGTAGAAACAATTTTTTCCGATTTAATGGAAGAAGGAAGTCATCAGGTTGTTTGGAGTCCAAATACAAAAAATGGTAGAAATGTTGCATCGGGGATTTATTTCTACAAGCTTGAAGCTGGTAATCATTCACAAGTGAGAAAGATGCTCATTTTAAAATAATGGTCACAA
>JAHYIR010000046.1 GCA_019429305.1 Candidatus Cloacimonadota bacterium | reverse complement strand
CCCACAGGGACGGCTAAAGTTTCTATAAAAGGATATGTGAGATTAGTCGGAGATGATGAAGAGATTCTCGATCACTCCAACATTACTGTCAGTATATACAATTTAGCTAATTTAGATCAGGATATAGCAAGTATTAACAGAGATTACCCTCATATTGGGGTACAGATCTCACAGGTAACAGAATTCGACCATAGATCGCATTATCCCATTGCATCAGGATTAACCGATGTTAATGGCTCTTTCGAGATCAAAGATATTGCAAGTGGTACATACAATTTTGTTGCCCGAAAAGAAGGATGGGGATTTATATATAAACATAATGTAGATATTGAAAAAGGAACAACCAATATATCGACTTATAATGAACCAATTTTTCTATATCCGGAAGTACTTATAGTTAACAATGTATTTGAGGAAATGATATTAGAGTCAAACCGGCACTATATATTTGAGGAAAATACAGTGTTTCATAATGGCTCTCATCTTGTTATCAAACCCGGGACAGTTTTAAGAATTAATCCTTTAAGAAGTATTACTATTATGGGTGGATTAACAGCTGAATATTTATCGGGAGAATACTTCAAGGTTACATCTAATGATGGTTTTCATCCAGTAAATTCAGACATTTCTAATTATGCTAATGTTACAATCGAATCAACTGCATCAATTACCAATAATAAACTATCAGGAGGAATATTTTCTTTTGGTAATTTCGGTATTATTTTGAAGACCAGTGGAATTGAAATAGAAAATGTGATATTCAATAATAAATTAACAGGTTGTTATGCTATGCAAATAAATGATGTTATGATCAATAGAGTATTGTTTCGCGGGTCTCAGGATGAGAACAATGCATCTCTCTATACAGAGAACATGAATGATAGCATTGTAAAAAATAGTATTTTTGCTAACAACCTGAGAGGCGCCAGAATTCAAAACTCCGAGAATAATCTGTTAACTAACAATTATTTTATCAATAACGAGAACATATCCCTATTGCATTGGTTTTATTCTAATAATGTTATAGAAGAGAGTATTTTTTCAAATACACAAGTAGGAATACTCAATAGTGGAGGTAGCAGTGTTTCTATACAGAGGAATGTAATCAGTGCTGTGATAGGCGTAAACAATATTGATTATCTTTCTTCAGGAGGATATGCTTTCCCTACGATAAACTACAATAATTTCGATTGTTCTGAATATGCTGTAAGAACTCGTTATGCCGGTCCTATCAGATATCATGATGCTACTCATAATTACTGGGGTACTACGGTTGTCTCGGAAATAGAAGAATTGATATGGGATAAAAATGATGAACCGGAAACAAACACTATTAATAATGCATATATCGATTATGTCCCTTTCTTAAATCAACCGTATGAGGGGGCGGGTATACAGGAAGAGTAAGATGGTTCGAGGAGAAAGTGATTAGCTATTAGCTATGCAGTTATTAGTAGATGGAAGTGTAGTAAAGGAATTGAGAATTGAGAATTGAGAAGAGTGAAATGAAGAAGATTCAATTGATCGTGGGGGCGAGACCGAACTTTATGAAGATCGCACCCCTTTACAGAGAATTAGAAAAAAAGAAAGATATATTTAAGGTTAGCTTGATACATACCGGGCAGCATTATGATGAAAAGATGTCGGAGCTCTTTTTCGATGATCTGGAGATGCCTAAACCGGATGTTTATCTCAATGTCGGGTCGGGAACTCATGGCGAACAGACTGCCAGAATAATCGAAAGGTATGAAGAATTCATTCTTTCTTCCACTCCACCCGATCTGGTTGTGGTTGCCGGTGATGTCAATTCAACTTTTGCCTGTGCCCTGGTAGCCAAAAAACTCTGCATTCCAGTAGCACATCTGGAGGCAGGGCTGCGAAGTTATGATGAAAGAATGCCGGAAGAGATCAACAGGGTATTGACAGACAGGATCTCCGATATTCTACTCACTCCATCTATCGATGCCAATAAGAATTTAGAGAAAGAGGGGATTGATCCGAAAAAGATCTTTTTTGTCGGCAATATAATGATAGATTCTCTGGTTGAACAGCTGGAAAAGGCGAAGAAATCAAAGATAAAAAAAACATTGGGATTGGACAATGACGAGCAGTATATACTAACTACATTGCACCGACCATCCAATGTCGATGAGAGAGAGGGGCTGAAAACAATACTTTATGCCTTTGCTGAGATCGGAAAGAGTATCAAGATCATCTTCCCCATGCATCCCAGAACACAAAAAAATATTGACCGGCTGGGATTAGCCGAAATGGTTGAAAATACACCGGGACTTTTGATAAGTGAACCTATCGGCTATCATGATTTTATAAAAATGGAGATGGAGGCGTCTCTTGTGCTTACCGATTCGGGAGGAATACAGGAAGAAACTACCTATTTCGGCATTCCCTGTCTAACACTGAGAGAGAACACGGAGAGACCGATAACTATTACACAAGGAACGAATCAATTAGTCCAACTCGATACAGAGAGTATTGTCAACGCTACCCTGGATGTCCTGAAGAGAAAAAGAAAGAAAAGAACAGTTCCAAAATTCTGGGATGGGAAAACGGGGGAGAGGGTCGTTGAAGTAATTGTAAGGTATTTCGACGAAGAAAAAAGTAGTTACTAGCTACTAGTTACTAGTTACCAGTGAAAACAAAAAATCAACATTATGAGTATAAAATGAGAACACACAAAGATCTGGTCTTATGGCAAAAGAGCGTGATTTTTGTTACAAATATCTATGATGTAACTACAAAATTTCCTAAGTCAGAGATTTATGGGATTACTAATCAAATGAGAAGAGCAGCGGTGTCCATTCCATCAAATATAGCTGAAGGTTCTGGCAGAAGATCTCAAAAGGAATTGATACAATTTCTGCATATTGCTTTAGGATCAATGGCAGAATTAGAAACTCAACTAATTATCTCATTGAATTTATCGTTCATAACTCCTGACTCTTATAGGAACTTGTCAGATGAGTTATCTGAATTATCCAAGATGACCATTAGTTTAATCAGATCACTTTCTAAGGAGAAATTTTAACTAGTAACTAGTAACTGAAATGAAAGATTTTACTTACACAACTTACAGATCCTTATTGCAGAAGCTCAGGGAAGCGGGTTATGCCTTTCAACGGCTGGAGGACTTTTGTGAGAAGCCGGGGAAGAGGGTGGTGATTATGCGGCATGATGTTGATATCTGGAGTAAGAAGGCGCTTCCCTTTGCCCGGTTGGAGATTGAGCTGGGTATTCAGGCATCTTACTATTTTAGGATCTTATACCGCTGTTTTGAACCGTCTGTGGTGAGAGAGATTGTTTCCTTAGGGCATGAGATAGGTTATCATTATGAGGAACTAACCTATCATAACGGTAATATGAAGAAAGCGATCAAATCTTTCGAAAACAATCTGGCAAAATTGAGAGAATTCTATCCTGTAAAGACCATCTGCATGCATGGAAGAAGTGGCTCACCTCATGATAACAGGGATTTGTGGAAATCATACGATATCAGTAAATACGATCTTGTTTGCGAACCTTACCTCAATCTTGATTTTAATAGAGTCCTTTATCTGTCAGACACAACTCAGAGCTGGAATGATAGCAATATTGCGGTGAGAGATAAGGTTGAATCAGGTTACGATTTTTCGTTTCGGACAACTTTCGATATCATAGATAGTGTTGATGAATTACCCGACCAGATAATGTTTAATGTACATCCGGATATCTGGGCGGAGAGTTTGGGGGAGTGGTTGTTTTTGAGGTATTTTGTGGGTTTTCATAGTTTGTATAAAAAATATTATAGGAATAAGAAAGTAAAGAGAAGTAATCAGTAATCTGTGATAGGAAAAAAAATGTTACGGGTGATGGGTTACGTGTTACGGGAAAAACTTGAGGGAGTGTAGCAAGAAAGGAATAAATGCCCCGTAGGGGTATGAAATATAACAGCCAGACATTTCAATGTCTGGGATTGGTTAATCTATACCCACCCGCCTCCCAAATGTGACTTCGTCCCATCCCTGCGACTGAAGTCGCAGGCTATTATATGTCACCCATCGCTAATGCTCAGGGTTTAAGCGATGACGTTAAGCAAGGAAAATGGTTAAAAAAAGTGGAGAAAGAGAGAGTTAGATATGCGATGATGACCAATGATGTGGAGACGACATCATTATGGCATAATACTCTGCGGGATGAGACGGTTCCCTATCTGTTGAAGGAAGGGATGCCGCAGCTTCTGGAGATCTATGAAAAGCACGGAGTAAAGAGTACTTTCTTTTTTACCGGCTATATAGCTGGTAAGTTTCCCGAGATAGTTAAGATGATTCTGCCCTATGGTCATGAAGTTGGTTGTCACGGACTGTCACATAAACCGGAAGAGGCATTTGATGTTCTGAGTTATCAAGAACAGGTCAGGCATCTGAAAGAAGCGAAGAAGATATTGGAAGATATTGCCGGTGAGAGTGTTATCTCATTTCGTGCTCCCGCTCTAAGGGTTAATAGAGATACTCATAAAGCATTGGAAGAGACAGGATTTCTGATCGATAGTTCGCTCGCTTCTCAAAGATTTGATTTTTTTCTCTCTTTTGGTGGGTTAAAAAAACTTAAATGGTTCTTTTCACCGAGGTTGCCATATAAAACTGAAAAGGGTGACCTGTTCAGAAGAGGAGATAGTTCTATAATAGAAGTGCCAATTTCTGCTCTGTTAGTTCCCTATCTCGGAACTTCACTGAGGATCATGCCCGCTGTAACGAAGATAGTGAGATATCTGCTGCACTGGGAGAATGGTTTCAATAGTAAACCGGTCGTATTTGTGATCCATCCCAATGAATTGATCGAGGAGTTTGCTGAAAAAAGGGAGTTCACCAGAAGGGCTAAGGGATTAGTTTCCTATTTATGGAGTGATCTTCTGAGAAATAAAATGAAATTGAAGAATCTGGGAAGAAAAGCAGGGGTGATGTTGGAGAAGGAGATTGAGTTTTTGAAAAAGAGGGGATATAGGTTTGTGACGGTGAAGGAATACTGTAAAAACCGTGATCTGTGATCAGTAATCAGTGATCGGAAAAAAGCCAGAGGGAGTGAAGCAAGGATTTAACCACGGATTCACACAGATTAGAAAAAGATATACACGGATGCACCTGCGGAAGATTAGCAAGAGGAAATGATTAAAACGCCCCAGCGGAAGAAAAAAATCGAGGGAGCAGAAATAGTAAGTAGTAGATATTATGTAGTAGGTAGAAAAGACCATTGGATAGGGATGCGAGTCCTTTGGAAGAATAGCAGGAAGAAAAGATAAAAATGTCCCAGCGGAAGGAGAAGCAAGGATTTAACCACGGATTCACACAGATTAGAAAAAGATATACACGGATGCACCTGCGGAAGCTTAGCAAGAGGAAATGATTAAAACGCACCAGCGGAAGGAGAAGCAAGTCCATTGGGAGTGGAGCAAGGGGATTGGAACGCTGGCTTTAGCCGGTCTCAGAAGTAAAGAAACCTGAACAGACTAAGAAAGAGAGAGTCGATATGAAAGATTATTTGGAATTGAAAAAGCATAAGATTGATAATCATAAGATCATGCCGTTTTTGCAATCAGTGGAAAGTGCTGCCAGAAGGCACGGATATAAGGGATTCTTAGCTAAAACAAGGTTTCTTATACGGAGATTGATTGATCATTATCTGCAAGTTTGTGCCAGAACTGCACCTTACAATGGTGTTAGGTTAAAGCTACAACGAATGCGAGGGGTAAAGATCGGCAAAAATGTCCAAATGGGTCCTTTGGTAACAATAGATGATGCTTATCCTAACTTTGTGATCATTGAAGACGGTGTTGGTATCTCGGGTTCTAATTACATCCTAACTCATAGTAAACCGTGGGAATATCATAAAAATGTCTCGGAAGCTTTTATTGCACCGGTAGTGATCAAGAAAAATGCCTGGATCGGGATCGGGGCTATATTACTACCCGGGATAACTATTGGAGAAGGGGCTATAGTAGCGGCAGGATCAGTAGTGACGAAGGATGTACCGCCGAATACATTGGTTGGTGGGATGCCGGCGAAGTTGATCAGAGAGTTTGAGATGAAGGATGGGATACCGATCGGGTTTAAAAGTTGATTTTATCCACGAATGCACACTAATTATTCCACTGATGAACACGAATAAAAAAAGTTATGTGTTACGAGTTACGGGAAAAGTCTGAGGAAGCTTAACTGCGATACAGCAATTGACAATGTATAATGTAGAATGTATAATGAAAACTATATAAGCGAAGCTAGTCCATTGGAAGGATTAGCAAGAAGAAAAGTGTCAGGGGTTATTGAATAGTAATTAAGAGTAAAAAGTTATTTAGAAATATATAAAGAACGGAGCAGAAATGCTCCGTTTTTTTTATGTTCTGTTTTAAAT
>JAHYIR010000045.1 GCA_019429305.1 Candidatus Cloacimonadota bacterium | reverse complement strand
ATTAAAGATTAGACTTACTTTTAGTGTATCAATGAGAAGGAGCGTAGTTAGCCCGAGCCGACTACGCTCCTCCCTATAGGTAAACGGTAGGAAACCCGCATAAACAGAGGGTTTTAATTTTTATAAGCAATTATCTCTTGATTTTCCTGACGATTAATTTCTCAACCTCGACCAGTAATAAGACCATCAGACCGGCTATGAGAGGATATCTCCAGTATCTTAAGATAAGTCCCGTTGTTCCAAAGAGATTATTCATAAAGGGGAGATAAGTGAATAGCAATTGCAGAATTATCAGTGCCCCGACGGAAACAAAGACGATCTTGTTATCAAAGAAACTCTTGCTAAAGGTTGATTCATAGAGTTTACGACAGGTGAATAGATAAAAGAAATGACAAGCAACGAGCATATTGACAGCTATCGTTCTCGCCGTTTCAATGTCGTAGGTTCCATTCTGATAATTTCTCATAAAGAGCAGAAAAGTCAAGCCACCACTGAGGAGTGATACGAACATTACCCGCCAAATAAAAAATCCGCCAATTATTGATCTATCGGGATCTCTTGGGGGTAGCTTCATTACTTTCTGCTCCATCGGCTCAAAGGAGAGAGCTAACGCCAAAGTTACAGCGGAGACCATATTGACCCATAAAATTTGCACAGGGGTGATCGGGAGAGTCAATCCGAAGATGATCGCTGCGATCAATACGGTCGCCTCTGCCCCATTTGCCGGTAAGAGAAAAAGGATAGTTTTGCGGATATTATCATAGACCGTTCTCCCCTCTTCTACAGCATTGACGATCGAAGCGAAGTTATCATCGGTCAGGATCATTCCAGAGGCATCTTTGGCTACTTCTGTCCCTTTGATACCCATAGCTATGCCGATATTGGCGCGCTTCAATGCCGGGGCATCGTTGACTCCGTCACCGGTCATGGCACAGAGCAGATTGTTGGCTTGCAACGCTTTAACGAGCCGTAACTTGTGTTCCGGTGAAGTTCTGGCAAAGACATCATGGTCTTTGGCAATCTTTTTCAACTCTTCATCGTCCATCTCTTCCAGTTCCGATCCGGTGATAACACCGTTTTCCACATCTATTCCAAGTTCTGCTGCGATGACTTTAGCTGTTATAGCATGGTCACCCGTGATCATGATAACTCTGATCCCCGCCTCTTTGCATTCTTCGATCGCACGCTTCACCTCTTCCCGGGGTGGGTCTATGATACCGACAAATCCGAGCATGATCAGATCGTCCTGGATATCTTTCACATCGAGTGTGGTTTGGTCTTTACCGGCTTCTTTGTAGGCAACCCCTATCAGTCGTTCACCTTTCTCTGCCAGTGATTCGAACTTTCCCTTCCAGTAAGATTTATCTATCTCTTTCTCTCCATCAAGAGTGAGCTGTTTTTTGCACATTTCCAGCAGCTTTTCGGGAGCACCCTTTACGTAAATATAACGGTCTTCTTTTGTCTCATTCAGGGTAGCCATGAATTTATGCTCGGAATCAAAGGGGATCACATCGAGTCTTTTGGGATTGAATTCTTCCATTCCTAATTTATAAGAAAGAGTGATCAAGGCACCTTCGGTAGGTGTGCCGACCAGTTTCCATTCTCCCCCCTTTTCTTGGGAGATCTCGGCATTATTACAAGCTTTGATAGCTTTGGTGAGTTTTTCCAAAACAGGTTCTTTTGGCAGATCGACATCTTTGTCGTCTTTGCTGACTTTACCTTCCGGCTTGTAACCCGATCCTTCGACTTCATAGAGCTCTTCAGCTGTTATGATCGTCTTGGCGGTCATCTCATTGCGGGTCAGAGTGCCTGTTTTGTCGGAACAGATAACACTAACTGCACCAAGCGTCTCAACCGAAGGAAGTCGTCTGATTATCGCATGACGTTGAGCCATTTTCTGTACACCGATAGCCAGAGTTATGGTCATAATAGCAGGTAATCCCTCAGGGATCGAAGCAACTACAAGCCCGATGACAGCCATAACCAATTCGACTATGGTGAAATCTCTGAATAAGTAACCAAAAGAGAAGACCAATAAACCGAAGGTGACTATGAAGATGGAGAGCCATTTCCCAAAACGGTGTATCTTTTGTAAGAGAGGGGTTGTGATCTCTTCTACTTCCGAGATCATTTGGGAAATCTTGCCGATCTCAGTGTTCTCTCCGGTAGCAACAATCACTCCGGTAGCTTCACCACTCGTCACCATAGTTCCGGAAAATGCCATATTGTGACGATCCCCGAGACCTGCTCCCTCATCAACTTCATCCGGTTTCTTGTTTACATCGGTTGATTCGCCGGTCAATGGTGATTCTTCAACCCGAAAATTCTTAGCAGACAAGATTCTTATATCGGCAGGGATCTTGTCACCTGAACTGAGTATTACAAGATCACCCGGCACCAATTCTTCGGCATCTATCTTCTTGCGGTGGTTCTCTCTGATAACAGTTGCTTCTAAGGAAAGCATTTTTTTGATACCCTCGATCGCTTTCTCTGCCTTCCCTTCCTGAATAAAACCGATCAAGGCATTGATGATGACAACTGCCAGAATGACGAAGGTGTCGATCCAATGATCCATCAAAGCAGTAATAACAGCTGCGGCTAAGAGCAAATAGATCAAGATGTTATGAAATTGGATCAAAAATCTTACCAAGGTGCTGCGTTTTTTACCTTCCGGTAAGATGTTCTTGCCGAAAGTTTCCAGACGTTTTTTAACCTCTTCTTGAGTCAATCCTTCTTCTGTTGATGTCTGTAGCGCTTTGACAACCTCTTCTGAGCTCAAACTATGCCATTTCTTTTCTTTTAGTTCTTCTGCTTTGATACTTCCCATAAACTCTGTCCTTTTTTCACGTCCTCTACTTTATAACTACGACTATTTTTGGTGTTTCTGATATAAGTCAATGAAATTTCTGCCTCTGCGAAGGATAGCAAGCATCGTCCACGAATGGACACAGATTAAAAAAAGATGAACACAGATTAAAATGAGACGCTCCAGCGGAAGGAATAGCAGGGAGTTAAAAAAGTAGGTAGTAAGTAGAAAAAGCCAGGGGAAGCGAAGCAAGTCCATTGGAAGAATAGCAAGCATTGTCCACTGATGGACACAGATTAAAAAAAGATGAACACAGATTAAAATGAGACGCTCCAGCGGAAGGATAGCAAGAAGAAGAAAATTTGACCACGGAGGCACGGAGTACACAGAGGACACGGAGGAAAAGATTGAGACGCTCCAGCGGGAGGAATAGTAGGGAGAGAAAAAAAGTTACTAGTTACCAGCTACTAGTTACTAGTGAATAACCGGAGGAAGGAGAAGCAAGCAAAGATGAAAAGAGTGACTAGTTAAAAAACCAGTGGAAGGGATAGCATGGAGGAGAGAGGGAAATAACTGTAACATAGACTTTAGTCTGTGAAGTTGTCACCCTGAGTGACACTTGGAAGTGCATCTTGCTTTTGCTTGCCAAGTGTTGTATCGAAGGGGGAAGAAAACATGAACTGCCTTTGTATTTCATCCTTTGTTGACTTCGTCGAGCTCGGAAGCAGCCACAAAGCCAACAAAGGAGTTGACTTCGTCGAGCTCGGAAGCAGCCACAAAGCCAACAAAGGAGTTGACTTCGTCGAGCTCGGAAGCAGCCACACGGAAGCACTTTCCTCGGTTCGATATGTTCTGCCCAAAGCAAAGCAAGATGAAAAGGTCAGAACACTCAGGATGACAAAATGAAGAAAAGTCATGAAAAATTTGGTGGAAAAGGGTAAATACTATTAATGCTTACCGTCCTGTATGGTTATTAATATAGCTTGACGAAATAATACTCTGTTATTTTTATCGGTGTTGGATATTTAGCACCCTAATTTGCAAAAGCACCTTGATAATTTTTACTTGTTTCTACTTCGAAACCCGAATGTGAAGAAAACAAAGGGATCTATTATGGACATTAAACAGAGGCAGGGAGAATTATCCCCCCCTCACGTAATTTATTGTCGTATATAGGATTACGCTATGCTTTGCTCGCTGAAGATCTCTTCATTAATACCACAACGGAACTTTCTGACCATAATAAATACATTCCTCCCCTGTCTCTCTGAATTTAGGCAGAGGGACTTTAAATCTATCTTACAGACTGAGTATTGCTGTGGTTAGCGTTTTTATCCCGCAGCCGGATCGGAAATACAGGATGATCTGATCAAACCAAATTTTTTTTTGGAGGAAAAATGTTTAATAGAAAGCAATTTGTACTGGTAGTCCTTATAGGACTTATCTTTGTTTTATCCGTTAATGCTGCTCATTCCCAATTCGCCGGTGGAGATGGTAGTGAAGAAAATCCCTTTCTTGTAGAAGATGCCGAGCAGCTAAATTATGTGAGAGAATATCCAGATGCTTATTTCAAACAGATTGATAATATCGACCTGAGTGGTTATGCCGGAGGTCAGGGCTGGGAACCAATAAAATATTTTACCGGTACTTATCTCGGAAGCGGTTTCTCTATATCAAATCTTGTAATTAATAGACCGTCTCTAGACGATATCGGTCTTTTTGGTAATGTTGTTGGAGCTACATTAGGTGGCATAAGGCTGATTGACATATCGATAGTGGGAAGAGATAACACCGGTAGTATAACAGGTTATAGTGAAGAAAGTACTTTAGTCCTCAGTTATGCAACAGGATCCGTTGAAGGAAAGGGTAATGTCGGTGGGTTGATCGGTCTTTTTGAACAAGGAGAAATAGTTGAGAGTTACGCTTTTACAACTGTCAGGGGCAATTTAAATGTCGGAGGTATAATCGGTTATAAAGATGTAGGAGTCATTAAAAATTGCTATGCTACGGGAGATGTTGACGGTGAAAAAAACATTGGCGGCTTGTTGGGAAGTTATGATGGAGGTTCGATTATAAACTGTTACGCTACTGGTAAGGTCAAAGGTAAAGACAATCCTGGAGGACTTATCGGTTATGGCAATGGTACGGTAACAAAAAGTTATTGGGATATTGAAACCACCGGTCAACAAGATTCTGCCGGTGGTCAAGGAAGGAGTACCAATGAGATGACTTATCCTTATGACCCCGGTACTTATGTTGATTGGGATTTTGTTTACAGATGGGTTGAAGATGTTAATCATTTTCATAAAGGTTACCCTTATCTACTAAGAGCACCTTGCGATACCATTCCATATCCCTTTTTAGGTTCCGGTACAGAAAACGACCCATACCAAATTCAGTCAGCTATTCAACTTAATCTTATAAGAGGTTATCTGAATTCTCATTTTCAGCAGACAGCAGATATCGATTTGGGAGTACCGCCTTGGACCGAGAACCAAGGATGGGAACCGATTGGGACATTTATTGGTGGGCATATGATTGATTGTATGTTTATGGGATCATTTGATGGAAATGGGTTTTCAATTCATAATCTATATATAAACCGACCAAATGAAGTTTTCCAAGGATTATTCGGAGCCATATATAATAGTACTTTAAATAACATAACATTAGTTAATGTTAATGTAACAGGATATATAGCTGTTGGTAGTCTTGTGGGCTTGAATTGGTGGCATGGCATTGTTAAAAATATAACCAGTGAAGGTACGGTAACCGGCTATGAAACAATTGGTGGAATTATTGGAGTTAGCTACGGAGAAACATTGACTGAGCAATGTTTCAGTTTGGTAAATGTTTATGGTTCTGGAAGGGAAGTTGGAGAAGTCGGAGGTATATCAGGATTGAATCAAAATCATTCGATAATAAGAAAATGCAAGAGTGAAGGAATTGTCTATGGTTATCGTAACATTGGAGGTATTACTGGACATAACTTTTCTTATTCTTCAGTCATAAAGAGTTATAGTACTGGGATAGTTATAGGAGATATTACTGTTGGTGGTATAGTTGGGTTTAATAATGCTTATTCCTTGATAGAAAATTGCTACAGTTCTTCTCAAGTCTATGGCAATAGATACGCAACAGGTGGATTGGTTGGACTTAACTGGTTTAATTCTGGGGTAGTTAATAGCTATAGTTCATCTATTGTCATAGGTGATAGTAATGTTGGTGGTTTAATAGGAGTACAAAATGTTGAAGCAACTACAACCAACAGTTACTGGGACATAGTTACTTCCGGGCAGGAGGACTCCGACGGGGGTACCGAAGCTGTAACGGTAGATATGGTATTGGATAACACTATTTACACCAACTGGGATTTTGCAGATACCTGGGCGATGACCGATTATACTACCTATCCCTATCTGCAGTGGCAGGTAGAGCCGGAAATCCATAACTATCCACCGAACGGCTATCATAAGGTCTTTCAAGGACGCGAATTCTACTGGGAATCTTTCCCCGTTCTCTGGAACAGAGATGCTAATGGTAATCAATCCGGGCAGGATGTGCTTGACCCCTTGACTTACCATAACCATATTGAGGTCTGGGATGAGTGGGATCCGTACATGCACTGGGATGGAGATGATTGGAACTATCAATATCCTGTTAATTTCAACAGTACCCGTGGTTACCAGATCACCTTTGGTAGTGAAGATACTTACGAGCTTATAGTTGATGCACCGAATTTTCTTCCTCAAAATGAGG
>JAHYIR010000044.1 GCA_019429305.1 Candidatus Cloacimonadota bacterium | reverse complement strand
TGAAAACTAAAGAAGGTTTAGCAAGTCCATTGGAAGTTAAGCAAGCATTGTCCACGAAACACACTAATAATACCACCAATACACACAAATGAAAAAGAAAAAAAACATGATCTACTAGCTGAGTAATAACAAGAGCAAAGGAATTAATCATCTCGACTGGAGAAAGAGTCACAAAGTGAATCTTTCGGAATGGAGAGATCTCAGCACGGATTAACTTATATTTATTATGTTCTTTCTTTTGTGCCGACAAAAGAAAAGAACCAAAGAAAAACTCCCAACTTATCTTAAATTACTTTCTTTTTCATCGGAAAAAGAAAGTAACAAAGAAAAACTCCCGGCTCTACAATTAACGGTTAAAACCGCTGGCTATCATGTGGCACCCGTCGCTCTGCTCAGGGTGCAGAAAGATGCAAAGCAAGTCCATTGGGTGCAGAGCAAGAAGTAAAAAAGTGTTTTTTCATGCCCCGAATGGGGTATGACATAAGATAGCCAGATACTTCAGTGTCTGGTCATGGATCGAATCCCGCCCACCACCCAATGGCTCTACGACCCATTACCAGCGGTTAAAACCGCTGGCTATCATGTGGCACCCGTCGCTCTGCTCAGGGTGCAGAAAGATGCAAAGCAAGTCCGTTGGAGAGAGAAACATGGAGCAAAAAGAGAAAGATTATGAAAAAAGTGGTTGACAAATATAACATTAAATCTAATTTTTGATTTATAAAGTTTATCGCTTAAATGATTAATTAAACCAAAGCAATAATAGATAATATCTTGATAAATAATAGTCATAAAAAATAACTTGCGGAGGCATTTAGTCATGAAAGTACTCTGCTTGATGGTCTTGATATTTGCATTATACTGCCTTAAACCATGCTCAATCTCTGCCGATCTTTTTAGTGATATCAATGCCGGGTTGCTTGGTGTTAATCTGGCTGATGTTGCTTGGTGTGATATCAACAATAACGGCTTATTAGATGCTATAGTAACCGGTAATGCATCCCCTATAGAACGTTACAGTTCAATAATTTATGCAAATAATGGAGACGGTACTTTTAGTGTTTTAGATCAGGTATTACAAGGAGTAGATCTAAGTTCTGTTGCTTGGGGTGATTTTAACAATGATGGATTACCCGACTTACTACTATCGGGTTCAATACAAGTTGGTGATAATCATGTTACTATTCTCTATCGAAACGAAGGGGATGGAACATTCACCCCAATTGATAGCGGATTACCGGCAGTAGAGAGGGGTTCTATTGCTTGGGGTGATTTTAACAACAACGGACTGCAGGATATTCTGATCTGCGGCAGGCATGGAGCTATCGGGATCACGAGAGTCTATGAGAACTTAGGACCCGATGAGAATGGCGATTATCATTTTGCTGATATAGGAGCGAGTTTTCCGGGTGTTTATTCGGCATCAGCAGCTTGGGGTGATTTCAATAATAACGGTTATTTGGATATCCTGATATCTGGATATTATGACATTACAACACAGAGAATAGCCAAGCTATATCGGAATAATGGTGACGGGTCATTTAGTGAGGTTAATATTGACCTGCCGGGTGTTGACAATGCTTGCCTTGCCTGGGGGGATTATAATAATAACGGTTTCCTGGATATTCTTATCACTGGCAGAGACCCAAATAATGTCAGGATAACTAAACTCTTCCGTAATAAAGGGAATGATCTTTGGGGTGATCATCTTGGATTTGAAGAAGTAAATACTACTCTGACCGGGATTTATATGGGTTCTGTTGCTTGGGGTGATTTTGATAATGACGGTTATTTAGATATTCTGTTCACTGGTCAGAATCCTAACAATGTATATCAGGGAAAGATCTATAAGAATCTGGGAAATAACGAGTTTGGAGAGCATTTAGGGTTTATTGAAATTGATGCCGGTCTGCAGAGCATAATCCAAAGTTCTGTAGCTTGGGGTGACTTTAACAATGACGGTAAACTCGATATTCTTATGGCAGGAAGGGATTCCGGCACATCTACAACAGCAAAGATCTATCAAAACAATACTGTGGTAGCTAATATCCCACCAACTGCACCGGTGCTATCTCATACTAAAATTGGAACAACTGTTTATTTCTCGTTCAGTGGAAGTATAGACGACACAACACCTTCCGAAGCTTTGAGATACAATATGCTGGTTGGCACTACCCCGGGTAGTCATGATATCCTCTCACCTCTTGCTGATGAAACAGGTCAGAGACGAGTTCCCTCCTTAGCTGAACTTAAACGAAACTGGCATTTGAAGTTAGAAGCAGGTTATTACTTCGCAGCAGCACAATCAGTTGATAATGGTTTGCTCGGTTCACCTTTCTCAGCAGAGATAGCTTTTTCTTTAATTGAACCGGTGTATAATCCCCTGATTTTACAGGAGATATATCCAGAGTTAGAAATTTCGAATGTGTTGATCGATAACAGGATCACTATTAATTCCAGCTGGAGTGGTGAAGAGATGCCGATCTCTAATGCCGGATTAGTCTTAACACTTTCAGGGATAGATTTTAATGATGCCGATCTGAACATTAATCCCGATCTTGATTTTATCCCCCATGAGATCTATTACCGGATAAAACCGGCTGAAGCTTATGCAACTGTTCTAAACAACGGCTTATGGTATGCAGATAATATATTCTTTACTATCAACAGTTCTATGGAAACCGGAGATCTGGAGATCGTTTTTCCCGCTTATGAAGATGATCCGTTACCTATTGAACTCTCTTCCTTTACAGCTATTGCTACTGCTGATCATCAAATCCAGCTGGAATGGATCAGTGAATCGGAAACTAACTGTCTCGGCTATAACATATACCGTAATGACACCCTTGTATTCTCAGAAGCAATCAGGGTAAATCCCTTTATAATTTTGGGATCTAATACAACTCTAACTAACATCTATACTTACCTCGACACTGATGTTGAGCAGAATGTTTTGTATTACTATTGGTTAGAGGCAATAGATTTGGATCTGACAACCGAAATTCATGGACCCGTTTCCGTATTTATACCTCCTTCTGATGAGGTGCCAGAACCACCTAACTTGCTACTGGATAACAAATTAACAGGAATCTATCCCAATCCGTTCAATATCGGCACCGATATCTCATTCACTATAAATAAAGCAACGCTAATAACACTCGAGATCTATAATATGAAAGGTCAATTAGTCAGGGTTCTTGTGAAAGATGGTCTGTATGACGAAGGGAGACATATATATTGGTGGAACGGATTGGATCAGAGTGGAAGAGAGTGTGCTTCGGGGATCTATTTTTTCCTGTTCAGAACAAGTGAAGGGGATGTTGATGTCAGGAAGGGGATGATGGTTAAGTAAAGGCAAGGAAGCGAAGCAAGGAGGTAGTTAACCACGGAGACACAGAGTACACAGAGAAAAAGATAAAAGAAAAAGTAATATACTTTATGCCCCTGCGGTAGTAAAATATGAGGGGAAAAAAAGAAAAGTATTCATTCTTCCTATTTGAATTACATTTCTGTTTCTTCGAAGCTAATTCTACCGCTGGAACCTAATATGTTTTCTCTGTGTACTCTGTGTCTCCGTGGTTATTTATTTTTCTTCTGGCCAGATTCAACATGCTTACCACTCAAGGTAACAAAAAAAAGATTATTGACATCTTTCTTCACTTTGCGGAATTTAAATCAGCGAGCGGGTATGGCTCAGTTGGTAGAGCATCAGCTTCCCAAGCTGAATGTCGCGGGTTCAAGTCCCGTTGCCCGCTCCATTTTTTAAGTATAAAAATTAACGAAACATCTCGTAATTATAGATATAGCTCCTGATCCCGTTCAACATCGCTTCTGCGAGCTTCTGCTGATATGCCGGATCAACTAGTTTTTTTTCTTCCTGAAGATTGGATATGAAACCAAGTTCAACCAAAACAGAAGGCATGTGAGCACCTTTCAAGACATGGAATCCGGCTTGTTTAACGCCGCGGTCTTTTGCTCCGGTTGCTTTGACAAGATTTCCCTGTAATCTAAACGCTAAATAACTACTCTCTTTTATCTGCTCTGCTTTAAGCATATCGTCCAAAATATAATCCAAAGTACTGTAACGTCTTACAGCTTCCTCTCCACCTTCGTATAATTCAACGACTCGGTTTTCTAAGATTTCAACAGCTAAAGCTTCTTCTGTTTTTGCCGGTGAGAGGAAATAAACCTCAATCCCTGAAGCAGAACGATTCTTAGCTGCATTACAATGTATGGAAATAAAGAGATTGGCATTTTTTCTGTTAGCAAAATTTGTGCGCTCAAAGAGACTCATCCCTCGGTTATCTTCTCTGGTCAGATAGACCTCTACATCGAGATTGTCTTCGATCAGTTTTTTTAACTTCTTGGAAACAGTAAGGACAATATCGCTTTCTCTCACTGTTTCTGCCCGATTAACTGCCCCTGGGTCTTTACCGCCATGACCTGGATCTATCACTATGACCCGGAAAGATGTATCGACCGGAGATTCGGCATAGAGTGTTTGAGTAGTTTTATCAAACTGAAGCTTATCAGATAGAACAAGTGGTAGAACATTCTGTACCAAGACCAGCGGCACATAATATCTACCCTGATAAAAAACCATACTATAAATATAATTATAGAGATCTGCTCTGTGCAGTAAGAAAGAAGAATCGAGCATGAAGATCAAACGTTCTTCATATAGATCGAGATAAATTCTTCTATCAATTACATTTATGTAGATAAAGGCGTTGAGTGTCTTGTTCAACTCCTGTATATTCAAATAGGGAATGTTGTCGATGTAGCTGATATTGATATAATCGGGATCTATATCGTCTCTGTATTCAACTCTGATTCGCTCCAGTGCAGGTAATGATGAGAGTAACAACAGGGCTATCAATAAGATAAGTAATTGCTTCATGTTACGATATATTCTACCCTTTCTGTATAATGTTAGGCAAAACGATCAATTTTCTCTGACGCTAATGATCACTCTTACGTCAGAAATCTCCATTCCTAACTCTTTAGCTATAGCATCTTGATTCCAGCCATCTTCATAGAGTTTGAGAACAAGTTGGGTTCTGATACTATCAGCATCAGAAGAGATGCTTTTTGTAGTTTTCTTTTGCTTGAGAGTGCTGGTAGTTTTTGTTGTCTTACCGACAGGTGAAGATCTCTTCACTTCCGGTCTCTTCTTAACTGCTTGGTTGACTTTCTTAACAGGTGTTTTCACTTTCTTTACCGGTTTTGCTTTAGGAACGGTTTTCTCTTTTTTCACTATTGTGGATGCTGTGGATCTTGCTGCAGTTTTTACTTGTTTTGGTGACTTTTGTGGTTCTTCTGTTGGTAGAGAAATTTTATCTTCAGAAACTATTTTTTCAGCAAGACGCTCTTTGGCTGATTTCTTCAGTCTCGGTTTTTCAGGTTTTTTATCAACAGAGAGAATGCTACGTTCCAATCTTTTCTTCCAGACAGAATAGGTGATCAGATAAACTATTAGGGCAGTGGCAATCAGTAAAATTCCCACGAATATTAAGATACTTCTAAAATCTATTCCTCTTCCTACTGGTGGAGGACTGATGATTGTAACCAGTGAGGGGGATATATCTGTCTCAGTTAAGTTGATATAGATCTCTCGAATGTTATTGATCATCGTTTCAACGTTGGGGTCATCATAATCAATACGGGAGAGTATCGCTTCTGTCTCAGCCGGATTACCATAGATAGAACTTGCCAGTGCCAACATCAGTTGTTGACGATTTAAATTGCCAGCTCGCAAAAAGTAATCCCTTAATTCCATAAATACCTGTTCCATTTCCTGTGAATATTCCAGCTCTACAAGACCCATTTTGGTTAATTCCATCTGAGCTTGTAAGTACTCAGAATCATTATAACTTACCCGGCGAAAACTCTCGGCAGCAGCAGCCAATTCACCACGGTTGAGCAGTATCTTTCCCAAATAATAATTGGCATCTGTTATAGCTGGACTACTGAGTAAAACCTCCCGTAAAAACTCTTCTGCTTTTCCGAGTTGACCTACGGTATAATAAAACCTACCAAAGGCAAACTTCTCTCTGTCTGTTTCAGGAAATTCCTTATTATATATATCGAATACTAACCTGTCGGGAGCTGTTAATCTGAAGTTCTCCAAATAGAATTGTCTTCTGGTACTAATCACTATCTGTAAATGACCTTGAGGAGTTGTTGTTACTCTTATCGATTCCAAGACGGGACTAACAAGGGATTGAACGAGAGGTAGATTAGGACGGAGTTGAGTGTTTTCAGCAGTGATTATTATCTGACGATTTGCCGGTCGAGGTTCGATAGAATAGTTCGGTAGCCCATTGAAAACTATAACCGTTCGGTTTATCAAATCATAATCTCTCTGGTAGATATCGGTTACTGTAATAGCTGCCTGAGCGAATAGATTTGATAATGGAATGGAACATATTAATAGCAAAGCTAAGGCTAACACACACTTATGATATTTCATAAAACTCTCCTCGTCTTTATGGCGACAATATTAGTCGCACATTCTATTGGCCTCGTGGCTTTTTGATCATCTAATTTGTTATCCCGTGTTGTAGTAGAAGATTAAAGTCATTATTCTCATGTATCTGTCAAGAAAAAGTTTAAATTAATTGATTTTTGTTTTATATTTTTCTTTACTAAGTTATTACTCTGTAGAATTTTATGCCTATATCATGTAACGAGTAAATTGCGCTTGTTAAAACCGATGGTGGTAAGAGCAAGTCAATGGAAACCAAAGCAAGGAAAAAAATTAACCACGGAGGCACAGAGAACACGGAGAAAAAAAGAGAACACTGAGAAAAGATTTAGACGCTCCCGCGGAAGGAAAGCAAGCATTGGACCACGGATAGAAACAGATTAGAAAAGGATATACACGGATGCCCCAGCGGAAGCTTAGCAAGAGAAAAAAATTAACCACGGAGGCACAGAGAACACGGAGAAAAAAAGAGAACACTGAGAAAAGATTTAGACGCTCCCGCGGAAGGAAAGCAAGCATTGGACCACGGATAGAAACAGATTAGAAAAGGAT
>JAHYIR010000043.1 GCA_019429305.1 Candidatus Cloacimonadota bacterium | reverse complement strand
TATCTTAATTTTTCTCTGTGCTCTCTGTGTCTCTGTGATCTAATCCCTGCTTTGCTACCAATGGACTTGCTTTCCTTACTCTTCAACAAGCAATTTAGGTGCTCTGGGAGCTCTTATTCTATGGGTTGTAGGTAGTCCGGAACCCAATAACGGTCTCACATAAAATTTAAAGGCATCGGTTACATCATTACCTTCGGCATTAATGAACTCATCCGGCATCAATCTCGTTTTCCCGGCAATATCTTTCAAACCGACCAATCTATAATCGACCGAATAATATCCTGTCCTAATAATAGCTATCGAACCATCTAAGTTATGCCAGATGGCATATTGTACTGCCTTTTCGCCCACTTCACGTGCTTCATATTGATCTATATCGGAGACACAACCAACAAATGACCGTTGGAGATAACCGAGAGTGTCTGATCTTACTCTTTTAATTTTTAGGTTATCTTTAATATATTGAGCAAGTAGATCACCCAAAGATCCGGAACCTGACAGTTGTACATTACCATGAGCATCTCTTTCTACACAATCGCAGAGTTTGGTTGCTATCGGAACTCCATCCTTATCCTGAATGCCTTCTGAGACGGCGATCACGCAACGTCCATACTGGTCATAAACCTTTTTAACATCCTGTAAAAACTTTTCTCTGCTGAATGCTCTCTCAGGAAAATAGATCAGATGGGGACCGTCATCGGGATATTTTTTGGCTATGGAAGAAGCAGCCACCAGAAAACCGGCATGACGACCCATAACAACTCCAATATATACTCCTGGTAATGCCCTATTATCGAGATTAGTGCCCATGAATGCCTGTGTTACAAAGCGTGCTGCTGAACCATATCCGGGTGTATGATCATTTAAAACCAGATCATTATCAATCGTTTTCGGAATATGAATAGCTCGAAACTCATAATCGGACTTTTCTGCTTCATCATTGATAATTGCTACAGCTTCCGAGGAGTCATTTCCACCAATATAAAAGAAATATCTGGCATCGTGTGCCTTCAGAACTTTAAAGATCTCGCGGCAATACTTTTCGTCAGGCTTGTCTCTTGTAGATAGCAGGGCTGATGATGGAGTCTTGGCTACTTCTTCTAGATTATGCTTTGTTTCCTGTGTCAGATCAAGAAAATCCTCTTTTAAAATTCCTGCTAAACCATGTTCTGATCCATAAACCCGGGTGACCTGTGGAAATTTCCTCGCCTCTAAAGCAACTCCAACCAATGATTGATTGATCACTGCTGTCGGACCTCCACCCTGTGCTACTACAACCTTTCCTCTCAATTCCATCAATATTCCTCCTATTATAATTCTATTGTTCAATTTTTCATGATAAGTTCTCTTAAAGGACAGCACATCTTTGCTGTTCTCGATTTTTATGTCAATTTAAAACAAGAATGGTATTAGCTTTCAAATATTTAGATAGAATTCAGCAGTAGAGAAAAAAATTGTGTCATATTAGATAGATAATGATCGCATTATTTGATATATCTTAACTTCATTACGCGCAAGAAGTTAGAATATATCTATGCCTTTATAAAAATACTGCAGATTGAACCACAAAAAATCTGTTCTTTCAATAAGAAACCATTAGGGAACCCTATAGTCGGATGGGTTCCGACTATAGGGTTCCCTAAAGATAAAAGTAAAAAAATTTAATCTAATCGTTACTTGATGAAAGTGCCGTCATGAAGCTCACGGAAAGCGGTTTGGATCTCCTCTTTGGTGTTCATCACGATAGGACCTTTCCATGAGATAGGTTCACCAAGGGGTTTACCGCAGAGAAAGAGGAATCTAAAATCTTCTGTGAGTGCCTGAATCGAGATCTCGTCACCATCTTCGAAGAGAACCGTTTGCCGATTAACTATCTTCTGTTCATCGATGATTGCCTCTCCTCCGTAACAATAAATAAAACAATTGTGTTCGGTAGGTGTAGGAAGAGTTAATTGTCTGTTTGCCGGTATCATCACATCCCAGTATTGAGGTTCGATAACGATATCGTTTACTGAACCGGATACTTTGCCATAATTCCCACAAATGATCTTTATCTCTGCTCCCTCTGCTGTTTTCACAAGAGGAATATCGGAAGCTCTGATATCTCGATAGCGGGGCTCCATCATCTTCTGCTTGGCAGGTAGATTAGCCCAGAGTTGAAAGCCATACATTTTACCATCTTTATCCGGCTTAGGCATTTCCTGATGGATGATACCGGAACCTGCTGTCATCCATTGCACTTCCCCTTTGTGAATAGTACCGCTGTTTCCGAGACTATCTCCATGCTCAGCAGAACCAGCCAGCATATAAGTAATGGTCTCTATCCCGCGATGAGGATGCCAGGGAAAGCCAGCTAGATACTTGTCAGGTTCATCATTACGGAAATCATCCAGCATTAGAAAAGGATCAAAGAGGGGTGTTTCCGAATAACCGAAAGCCCGTTTTAAATGAACTCCGGCACCCTCTAAAATAGGAACTGCAGTTCTAATTAGTTTAATTCTACGCATCGTTACTCCCTTTTTAGAGATAAGATAATAAAGAACTATAGAATAACAAGGAGAATGAAATGGTGATAAAAAAATTGAAAATAGTATCTAATACCCAAAAGTGTCACTCTGAGTGATTTCCGGTGAGCTTCATGCTCTCTCTTTCGGGAATACTATCGAAGGGGAAAACAAGGGGTAAAAAAGTGTCTGTTTAATGAATTCTTCGATACATTCTGTCCAATGCAGAGCTAGAAGAAAAGACCAGAACACTCAGGATGACTATATCTGTATTCTAACTTAAATGATAGAAGATGTAAATTTAGCGGGGAATATCTTGACAGAGTTTAAGGGTTTTTAAGATTAGATATGTAGCTTGATGGTGAGCAAAGAGGGAATTCCGTGAAAAGCGGAAGCGGTCTCCGCCACTGTAAGCAGCAATTTTAAGAGGTATCGGGTCACTGTTCTGAAAAGCAGAATGGGAAGGCTCGGTGATTAACCTGCTGCAAGCCAGGAAACCTGCCATTGAGTCATTTTGTTGAGTTCTGCGGATGAAGGAACTGGCAGAAGATTCTATCCTTATTTGCTCCCCTTAAAAGTAGTTAATAGCTATTAGTTATTAGTGAAAAACCTGCGGAAGGATTAGTGGGTCTGTTGGCAATAAAGCAGGAAGACAAGAAAGAAAAGGGATAGAGATATGAAGTATTTAGTTTTATTAGTGATATTTATACTATTGATCTCATGTAGTCAAGAACGAGAAAGATCCGAAGAAGATCGTTATGTTATTACCTCACCTGAAGTTGGAGAAATTTTCTATCTGCTGCAAGGGGTAAAGAATGTCGTTGGAGTTACTGAAGAGGTCGATTATCCTGCAGACTTTAAGGAAATTCCTAAAGTGGGTAATTTCGGAGCTGTTAGCAGAGAAAAGATCATCGCCTTAGATCCGACTATCGTCTTTACATCCGGTTTGGAACAAGAACATTTATCTTTCGAACTCGAAAAAGCTGGTATTAAGACTGTTTCCATCTATCCGCAATCAATTAATGAGTTTTTGGTCAGTATAGAAGAGATCGCTAAATATCTCAAGATTGAAGAGAAAGGGAAAGAAATTGCCGATTCTTTAAGAAATGAGATCGATAATCTGCGATATCTTGATAAGGAACGACCAAGTGTCTATCTAGAGATATATGGCAACCCTATAATGAGTGTTTCTCGATACTCTTTTATCGGAGAGATTGTTGAGCTGGCTGGAGGGACTAACATCTTCGATGAGCTACCAAGAGATTACAGTAGGGTTCGTGCCGAAGATGTAATAATGGCAGATCCGGATATTATCATCCTCACTTATCCGGGAATAACCGCAGAAGATGTGAGATCACGAAAAGGGTGGCAGAATATCAAGGCCTGTCAGGATGGTAGGATATACACGATAGAAGATATCGATCCCGATATCATTCTCCGAGCAAGTCCGAGAATTATTGAAGGGATCAAGAAACTGCAGGAGATCTTCTTTGATGTTTAAAAGTAGCAAAGAATTAACCACGGATACACACGGATGAAAAAATGATGAACACAGATGCCCCAGCGGAAGTAGAGCAAGGAAATGATTAAAAAAAAAGAGAAAAAGAGAGTACGGAGAAAAGATTGAGATTCTCTAGTAGAAGGAATAACAGAAAGAGGATTGTTTTATAAAACAATATGTTTAGTACATTACTAAACTAATGTCATCCTGAGTGTTCTGCTGTAAGTTTCTTGCTTTAACTAGCAGCAGAATGTATCGAAGGAGGAAGCATTAGCAAGGAAAGCTATGAAGAGTAAAATTGTTATACGAGGATTGATATTTGGATTATTGGCGGTAGGAATTGTATATATGTACTTAACTTACCGGGCTAGTTCAGGTTATATAGTGGCTCAAGTCCGTTTTCCGAGACTGCTGTTAACATTTCTGACAGGATTTGTACTGGGAGGTGTTGGCTCTGTATATCAGATCATGCTCAATAACCCACTGGCAGAACCATACATATTGGGAGTATCTTCGGGAGCTGCTTTAGGAAGTGTTATTGCGATCATTCTCGGCTTATATCTTCTTATCCCTGTATTTGCCTTTGTCGGTGCACTGATCCTGATCCTTATCGTTTGGTATCTGGCTCAGATCGGTGGCTTTTTTAGCAGTACCAAACTACTCCTCTCCGGTATTATTGCAGGAATGTTCTGTGCTTCGCTTATTTCCCTGCTGCTCTATCTTAATCAGCGAGAGATTGGCAGCATAATAGGTGTTCTGATGGGTAATCTCGGTCATATATTTAGTATTAAGGAATGGCAGGTCTTTCGTTTCGTCGTTGGTGGATCAGTTCTTTTGATGATATATCTCTTTAGTCTGTCAGATAAGCTAAATATCCTGACTAGTGGTGATTTAGTAGCAGCCAGTTTAGGGATTGAGATCAAACAGATCAGAAGAAATGTCTTCGTTGTCAGTTCGCTACTGGTCGGGGTTACAGTTGCCTATGCTGGAATAATAGGTTTTGTTGGGCTATTAGTACCACATATCGTAAGAATGCTCTTTGGTAATGATCAAAGGCGAGTGTTTCTGCTCAGTGCTCTGGGAGGTGCAATTTTTCTCATTCTCTGTGATTTTCTGGCTATGCATCTCACCGTGATCGAGATTCCGGTTGGGGTGATTACTGCTTTCGTTGGGTGCCCTTTCTTTGTTTATTGCTTTGCGAAGAGAAAATAATGAAAGCAGAGCAAGCATCATCCACGAATGCACACCGATTAAAAAAGGATGAACACGGATGCCCCAGCGGAAGTAGAGCAAGAGTAAAATATAAAACATAGAGACACAGAGATCACGGAGAAAAGATTGAGATGCACTGTGGGAGGAATAGCAGGAAGAGAAGATTTAGGAGCCCCAGCGGTAGTATAGCAAGAAGTAATAAAAAATAGATCAGATCTTTAACAGGTACATATTGTGAAGAATAGGTTAAAATTAGGTGTTAGGTTTTAGGGATTAGGTGATAGGAAAAACCTGCGGAAGAATAGTAGGTTTTAACTAAAGAATTAGCACGAATAAAAATTAGATAGGTTAGACAATAAGATTACTGTGATAAAGTAATATTCTGAACGATGTAGCAACAAAAAAAGGACGACTAGCTGTCGCCTCTGAAATGAATCTTTCTCTCATCACCATTCCACCTTTTCACACTTTTATCTGTGTACATCAGTGATACAATTAGTGTGAAATCGTGGAAGATTACATCATGGTGATCTTGATGTCTTTGATCTCAGGGTATTTTTCGAGATGTTCCTTAATTTCATCAACAATATTATCACGATACTCATCAAATTTTGGAATATCGAGATCAATAATTGCTACACCCTCATCCCAGCCGACATATTTGACCATTTTGAGTTCAATCAGATTCTTACCGACTTTGGGGTAGAGTATTTTCTCTAACTCTTCAATGATAGTAGCTTTGGAAAATTTCTCCTGCTCAGCCAGATTATGAGATATCTCATATTTCTTGATCGCTGATCTTAAAGTATCTACTGCCAAAACAGAGCAGTGCATCTTGATCGGTGGCAATCCGTCTAACTCGGAAGCAGCATCTTGCCAAGTTATCTTCTTCGCCTCTTCCAGCGTTTTACCCTTAGCCATTTCGGTAATGATAGATCCTGTGGCTATATTGGAAGCACAACCGTAAGACTGAAATTTTATGTCTTCTATGATCAATGTTTCTGCATTTACTTTAAGATAAACAGAGACCTGATCGCCACAAGCGGGACTTCCTTCTGTAGCGACTGCATCGGCATCCTCGATCTTGCCTCTGTTTTTGGGGTTCATGAAGTGTTCTAATACTTTTTCTGAATATTCCATCTTTTACTCCGTAATTTATGTTACTTGTTCCCAGGATACAGGGTGCTACCCTCACGCAGTTTTTCAACGACTTTAATTAATCTTTCGACTAAAATGTCAATATCTTCTTTGGTATGATAACGACTGAAAGTAAATTTCATCGAGCCGTGAGACTGTTCGTGAGTTCTACCCAGCGCTTTGAGCACATAGTTAGGTTTCAAGCCCTGAGAAGCACAGGCACTGCCGGTAGCAACCGATATATCCGACAGGTCAAGCATCATCATGATCGCCTCACCTTCAATATAATCGAAAGAGATATTGAGATTATGAGGAGCCCGCTTCTCTCCAAGAGGTCCGTTGATCAGAATATAGGGGATCTTCTCTTTTACCTTTTCGAGGAAGTAGTTACTGATCTCTTTTAAATGAGAAACATAACCGTCGTAATCAGAAAAGATCAACTCGATAGCTTTAACTAACCCGGCTGTATTGGCAATACTAATACCGCCGGTTTGTAAGTCATCCAACCTGACAATGCCATGAATAAGCGGATTAAGCTTTACCCCTTTGCGTACATAAAGAAATCCGGAGCCCTGTGGTCCATAGATCTTATGCCCGCTGACTGACATCATATCAATACCGAGCTGATCTACATTAATGGGTATCCTGCCATAAGCTTCACAGGCATCAGCATGAACATATATCCGATGTCCTGAGCCCTGCAGGATCGCATTGATCTCTTCCAGTGGCTGTATTGCACCTACAGTATGATTGGCTAAAGTGGTCATAAAGAGGATGGTTTCATTTTTAAGCGAGCGCTTGAGCTGATCCAGATCAATGAAACCCTTATCGTCAACCTGCAGATAAGTTACCTCAAAACCACTCTGTTCGAAGAAGGCGGCATTAGTCAGGATGTCGGGATAATCTACTACCGAACAGATGATATGATTCCCTTTGTCGGCATTAGCCAGAAGAAACCCTTTGATAGCTATGTTATTAGCAAGTGTGCCACCGGCAGTAAAATGGATTTCCGGACTATTAGCCCCGATCGTCTTGGCTACTATCTCTTTCCAATCATTAAGATTACGAGATGCTTGTGTACCTGTCTTGTTAAAGTTCTCGGGATAATAATAGTTGTTTTGCAGATAAGGAAGCATGGCTTCTACAACTTCCTGAGCCGGTTTAGTGGTTAAACAGTTATTAAAATATATTCTCTCGTTCATGATTGTTACTCCTTGGCTTCATTGAGAAATCGAGATAAGTGAATTTGGGACAGATGAGTATCCAATTCACTCTCAATTTCTTCCCAGACATTGAAGAAATCGCATGGTTCACCAACACAGTAAGATCGTTGTCCTTCTTTACCGCAACAGTTAAGCTTTACCGGCTGATCATCAATGGCTGACATTATCTCTTTGAGTGAAATTCTTGAAGGGGGACGATTAAGAATGTAACCGCCATAAGCACCCTTAATGCTATTCAGTAATCCGGCTGATTTCAATTTACGGAATATCTGCTCCATGTATTTGATAGGAAGATTCTGCTTCTCGCACAACTCTCGAATAGCAAGCGGTTTCTTTGCCGGTTGCATAGCGAGTTCTATCAATCCACGAATGGCATATTCCGTCTTTGTTGTTAACTGCATTTTTCACTCCTGTTAATAACATAGTAAATTAGTAGGAATTGTCAAATGATTTCGTGCCTTCATCTTCTCTTACCTCTAAAACCTGTTCTTTCACATTATGTACTTGTAAGGTATTGATCTCAAGATGTTTAACGAGAGCGAGGATAAGATGATAAAATTGCAAAATGTATCGACCGGTTATTACAAACAGAAGGTGATTGAAAATTTAACCCTGACCTTTCGTAAAGGTGAATTCTGCTCAATCTTAGGACCAAATGGAGCAGGAAAATCGACTCTTCTGAAAGCAATTATCGGCTTCCTTCCTCTGTCACAGGGAGATATATATATCAAAGATAAGAACTTGAACTCTTGGCAGCGTAAAGAACTCGCTAAAGTTATCTCTGTCATTCCTCAAGAGATCACTTATCAGTTTGATTACACAGTCACAGAACTTGTTTTGATGGGGCGCTATCCATATCGAAATTTTTGGCAGACCTATTCGGCAGCAGACAGGCGAGAAGTTGATGCTGTTTTAGACGAATTGCACCTCTTCCCATTACGCTATAAACCATATTCACAATTGAGTGGCGGTGAAAAACAGCGGGTCAATATAGCGCGTGCCTTAGTTCAAAAAACCGAGATCATCCTTTTAGATGAAGCATTAGTACATCTCGATATCAATCATCAACTCGATATTATCAAACTATTAGCGGATATAAACCGTCATCATAACAAACTGATCGTGCTGATCTCACACAATATAAATCTTTCCTCCGATTATTGCGACCGGATCATGATCCTGAAGGATGGACAGCTTTTTTCTGAAGGTACCCCCCAAGATGTTATTACAGTCGAAAATCTGAAAAGGGTGTATAATACAGAACTACAGATATTTGAGAACCCCTTTACAAAAAAACCGAATGTCTTCTATAAATGAAACCATAAGAAGGCGTAGCAAGGATTAACCACGGATACACACAGATATAAAAAAATGATGAACACAGATGCTCCAGCGGAAGGAATAGCAAGAAAGATTATAAACTATAGAGGACACGGAGAGAAATTAAGATG
>JAHYIR010000042.1 GCA_019429305.1 Candidatus Cloacimonadota bacterium | reverse complement strand
CCTCATCAAAAAGCAATCTTCTTTTCACCCGGTAGTGAGGGATTGATTGAGCAATTGCATGGGAAACAATTATCATATAATAACTATCTGGATATCAACGCCGCTCTCAAACTAATCTATAGATTTGACAAGCCAACTGCTGCTATCTTCAAACATACTAATCCCTGCGGGGTTGCATCGGCTGCTGATCTGTTAACTGCCTATAAAAACTCTTTCGCCACCGATACTCAATCTCCTTTTGGCGGGATAGTAATTCTCAATAAACCCCTCGATATGGAAACAGCTCAAGAGATCAATAAGATCTTCACAGAGATCATCATTGCTCCTGAATTTTCGCCAGAAATCATAGAATTTTTGACCAAGAAAAAGGATAGGCGAATTATCAAATACAATCCACTGCTTTTGGAAAATTGGTCTGAGACTCCGACCTTTGTTAGTTGTCTTAATGGAGTTCTTTGTCAGGATATTGATATCAAGCAAGATGCAGAAACAGAGTGGAAGATAGTAACTGAAAAGTCACCTTCAGAAGAGGAGTATAATTCGCTCCGGTTTTGCTGGAATGTTGTTACTTCACTCAAATCGAATGCCATCTGTCTCGGTAGGGGAGAGCAGACGATCGGTATGGGTATGGGACAGACAAGCCGTATAGATTCAACAGTTTTAGCAGTTTTTCGTGCTGAAAAGTATAATCATCAAATAGAAGGGGCAGTATGTGCTTCCGATGGCTTTTTCCCATTTCCTGATGTTATCCAGCTACTGGCAAAAAAGGGGATAAAAGCAATCATTCAACCCGGTGGTTCTAAAGGAGACGAAGAAGTGATCAAAGCTTGTAACGACAAAGGTATCAGTATGATCTTCACCGGTTGCCGGCACTTTGCTCATTAGAGCCCTATTTTAGCAGCAACATCTTACTGGTTTCTATTCCGTTTTCTGTAATTAATTGGCTGAAATAAACTCCTGAAGACACCTGTCTTCCCTGATGATCAGTTCCATCCCAGATAAATGAATGTTTTCCGGGCTGTAGGAAATCATCAAAAAGAGTGAAAATCTTCTCTCCTTTGATATTATAGATTAGGAGCTTAGCTGCACAATAAAACTCTGTATTAAACTCAATCTTAGTTTGCGGGTTAAAAGGATTGGGATAATTTCTTATATAGTTAATCGATGCTATTGCACTCATATCATCAAGAGAAGTAAAATCAAAGTTTGTTCCTAAGAAGATTCCCACATCGGTACCTACCAAGAAATTGTGAGTATAGATCGGGTAAAACTCAAAGCAATATACTTCGTTAATACCGAGTTCAGCACCAATCTCCATAACTTGCCCATTTTCTACCGGTTCAACAAGAAACAGGTTGCCATATTCTCCATTACAGCCAACTACTATGTTGTTCCAATAATGAAAGATCTTCTGTGGTTGATAGAAGTAATTGATAAAGGTAAATCCTGTTATCTCGCCATCTTCATATTCTACACGATAGACTGCATCACTATCTGTTCCGTCACCACATGCTATATAGACCTCATTATAGTTTGGATAAGGTCTGACAAAAATGTCATTGATCACCAAATCCAACTCAAAGACATAATAATCTCCATTATTACTGATGAACAGATCATTACCGGCAGCTATGAAAATAGTGCCATCCCCAGTCTCTTCTATATCAATTACATTTCTACCAATGAAGTCAAAAACCGGTAACCATTGATCTCCATCAAAGGAATGATACAGCCCACCGTAGTTATCTATCCCAAAACCTAAATAGAATCCGGAAGTTAGCTTTTTGACAAAATTAGGGAATGCAAACCAGTTTATAAGCTCAAACTGTTGCGTATTTACATCGAATTCATACAAGCCGTCACTATAACTACCTCTACCAAAAGCGCAGAAAATTCTGTTATTTTGTTCATCAGGTATGATAGATACTGCTCCAAGATTTGTAGAGAAATTAAAGATCTCTAAAGTCCCTGGTGTGGTAAAATAAGCTAAACCCCCTCCATTTCCGGCTAAGGCAAACAGTAATCCGTCTTCATATATCCCGTTAATAGTAGTGTATTTCATATCAACAACTCGATGTTCGATCATGCTATACATCTCTTCCCAATCTCGAGTTTGAGAATATAACATGCTAAACATCCATCCGAACAATGCCAATAAACATACTAAAATGTACTTTGACATCTTTCACCTCTCATGCTTTACTTTAGTAACAACATCTTTTTAGTATCATGTAGATCAGTAGTAATCAAACGATAGATATAAATCCCACTCGGCATCTCCTTTTGAGAATAATCTTTACTATCCCATACCAAGGTGTGAAACCCACTTTCATATCGCTGATTAACTAATGTCGTTACTAATTGCCCTTTGATATTGAAGATCTGCAATTTAACGTCCGAAGGTTTCTCAAGATAGAAAACTATTTTAGTATCAGGATTGAAGGGATTTGGAAAGTTGCCGATCAAATGGCTGTTCTGTTCTGAACTAACCAAATAATCATCATCAATAGAAACCGGGCGAAAATATACCTTCCAAGTTACTGATTCTAAAACTTCTGTATCGTAAACGACCACAACTTTAACATCATAGGTCTCATAAAAAGTAAGTTCTTCGATAACATAGTTATCATCTTCAATATCGAGTTCTATTATCTCCCATGCCGTATCCGGTTCAGAACTCAGCTTATAATAGATATATTGAGTATCTGCACCTTCGTCTTTGACCCATTGAACAAGCAGATTATTACCACTAACTTCTGCAGAAATAATGAAGGGGATAAAAGGAATTCCTTCATATATCGACATATCATACCCCGAATCATAAAAAGCTTGGGCTAATAAACTTTTACTCTTAAGATCATCAAGATCATCACCTAAGAAGATAACGCCATTGAGGGTTATACTTTCTCCGGGAGCTAAATTAAGCGAAAATGAGGTCGGCTCATCATAGCCCTGCATATCTCCGTATATGGAATAGAGAAATCTAGTATCGTGTGGCTCAGTTTGTTCGTAATGTGGTTCCATTCCCGGTATCCAGTCTTCCGGTCTCAAAGTATCGAATTTATCTTGGTTGGCATTCCTGCCCGTTAATAACCAATATTTCTCATTCGATGTTGTTAATCCTGCAAGTGGTGGTATTCTTCTCGGTCTTCGATCGTTAGGTCCATCTCCTCTTTCCCATGCGTAACAAGCAAAGTTTTGGTCTTCCTGAGGGAATATTTTTGATGCTATCCAATGCGGACTCAATCCTCCATCTCCATCATAGTCGCGGGTATAGGCAAATTCATAACCTTCTCCCGCATAATAACCGCTGACATCATCCTCTGCTCTGGCTTCTCCATCCCAATCTTGAGGACCGACATCACTATCCACATAGAATCCGGCAGCTACATCATATAGTGTATCAATTGGACTGCTATTATAGATATCATAAGAAAAGAAGATCATATCGTAAAGGTCATGATAAGCAAAGGCAAAGCTTCTCTGGCGAATAGAAAGATAGAGTGGATAACGCATGAACTGACCAACAGAATTGCCGTACTTTCTATAAGAATGACGAATTTCTCCCCAAGGTGTAAAAGGGCTATAATCATAATAAAAGGATGTCATTGTTTCTATACCAGGGAAATCTCCCGGTTCATCCAACGGCATAAAAAAGTCGTAGATACCAGAAGGATCATAAGGGAAAGATTCGTCTGATAAAGATGGAATGCCGAGAATACTTCTAACTGCGATATCATAAGGATAATACTCCCAATATTGATCTCCAATATAATATTCTTCGAATGACCAATAAGCGGGTAATAGCTCATAATATTGATAGTCCCCTTCATAACCTACAGAAGCTAGAGTATCTACAACAACTATGGTATGAATGCCCGGATTAAAATCGGGCGAATTTTCAGCTATAACATCATTTTCGTCATCCGGTGGCCAATTCTGCCAATAATAGATATTACCTTCTGTATCCCTACGAGTGATTTTAGCTCCAACCCATAGAGCACTATGATAAAGATAATCTGTGCCGCTAAAAGGTGGATATTCCAACGAAGGCCATCTCGGATAATTATTACCGGCACCAAAGACACCAAAGTTACTCACCCGCAATCTGACATTATTGGCGGCATGATTTTTTTCGATATGAACTTGCCGGTTTAAATACTCTTCGACACTCATACTTAATAGAATGGAAACAGCTGAGATCACTAAGACTAATAATAAGAATCTCTTCATAACACACCTCCCTGAAAATGTTTTGATCAGTGAGCAACGAATAACTAGAAATCTATACTTTTTTTATGATATGTAAGGTTATTTTGTCAATCAATTTTTTATTTGAATTTACATCCCCCCATTTTTTATTAGCAACAATATATTGCCTTCCCGCTATTCCTCCTGCTTGTGCATCTCAATCTTTTCCTCCGTGTCCTCCGTGCCTCCGTGGTTCATTTCCCTTTCTTGCTATCCTTCCTTTTGTCATCTCGACTGAAGCGAAGCGAAATGGAGAGATCTCATCACCGACTAACTTTTATCACAGTAAAATAAGATCATGCCCCGATAGGGGTATGAAATATGATAGCCAGACACTTCAGTGTCTGGAATAAGGATGACCTAATCCCACCCGCCACCCAAATGGAGCAGAGCTCCAAACCTGCGACTGAAGTCGCAGGCTATTATATAGCACCCATAAAGGGTGCTGTCAAAGTAAAGTGAGATATTTTTTTGTCATCTCGACTGAAGCTTCCTTTCTATTGTCATCTCGACTGAAGTTTCCTTTCTATTGTCATCTCGACTGAAGCGAAGCGAAATGGAGAGATCTCATCACCGCCTCAAATTATGAAAGCAAAATTCTATATGCTTCACCTACAATTATCGTCGGGTGAGAGTTTTAAGATTTGACATATCTTACTAGGTAAAAGATTGATTTCATAGAAGTAAAGATCTAATTCGAGTCACTTATAGCTATATTTCTATCTCATCGTTCGGATTCATGATCAGGCATTCTTTTCCGAGAGCTGCGACTTTCCTCTTGAATTCTTCCGGATCGGCTTTAATGATCGGGAAAGTATTATAATGCATTGGGATAGCTACTTGGGGATTTGCCAGCTCAACTGCCTTAACAGCATCATCGATACCCATCGTGAAGTTATCTCCTATCGGGAGTAGCATATAATCGAGAGGGGTCATTTCTCCGATTAGTTTCATATCGTAAAATAGCCCCGTATCTCCGGTATGATAGATACTTTTACCTTCAATAGTCAGCACTACACCTGATGCCTCTCCGGCATAATAGTTATCAGAAGTCATACTTCCATGATGAGCAATTGTGAATTTTACTCTGCCAAAAGGAAATTGATGGCTACCGCCAATATGCATGTTATGTGCCTTAAAACCTTTAGCTGCCACATAATTTGCCAGCTCATTGACACAGATAAAGAGTGGTTGATTCTTTTTGGCTATTTTGAGAGAATCTCCGATATGGTCACCATGACCATGAGTGACAATTATGTAGTCAACTGTTAACTCATCGGACTTTATCGGAGCAAGTGGATTATTATCCAAAAACGGATCGATCAGTATCTTTTCACCTTTTTTGGTTGTTATCAGAAAACCTGAATGAGACAAGAATCTTAGTTTCATTGGTATCACCTCGCTGATTTTTCTTATAATTTACACGAAACAGCAATTAGATGTCAACCCTTTTCCTCCAAAAAATAGCATCTACCCGGATTTTTTTTTAGGTGAGAGTATAAGTTGTTGAAGAGTAATGAAAAAAGTTCGAAATGCCCATAACATTCTTGAAAAAGAGAGCCCCTTTTGTAATCTGGTTTCATCAATAATAAACCAAAAGAAGCCCATACCAATGAAAAAACAAACAGTTTCCCGCAAATTTGCAAGTCAAATTATGGAAAAAGTCCGAAGAAGTTGCCGAAAGCCTGTCAGTAAAAGGGGAAAAATACACGAGATTTAATCAAAGGTATTATCCAATCAAAGAGTTTCCAAGGCTATTTCTATCTGTACTGTAATTTCCCTTCCCATATGCGCAGGCTTTTACAGCTCAACAAAAGGTAGAAAGAGTTCTATCGGCATATCGTATTAGATAGAAGACTGAGGAGGTTCATAGGCAGATTAAACAGGATTATAAGTGGGAAGATATGAGAGTAATGAAACTTGAAAGGATTAAGGTATTGAACTCTCTTTTATTGATAGATATCAGCTTTATGTATTCATTGGATCAGTACAAGCAGCAGTTAGCTCTTCTCTATTCTCATTTAATGCTGGATAGGATCAATCATATAGAAAAAATCAAAGTGTTTATCTATTATCGCCTAGCCAATGTAACGGGAAGATTCTCGGGAAGTTATTCTCAACGATCGATTTCACCGTTTTGCTCTTCAGCTCGGATTTAAGCCCGACATCTGCATCTGCAGAGGTTATGATCCTCAGAGCAAAGGGATGGTTGAAAACTTGTACTTCAACAACTTATAATCTCACCTAAACCAAATTCCTGGTGGATGCCTCTATTTATCTATCTTTGAACATTCACCTCTTGCTATTCTTTGATACTTTCTTTTATTTTCTTTTCGATTCTTTTATCGATAGTATTCTGAAATGTACCATATTCAAGGTAAATCAGAACACACATTATAAGGAATATTATTCCAGTCAATACTCGTAAATCTAACGGAGGGCTTATTAAATTTCCTCCAATTACAAGAAATATGCCTGCTATTAAGTTAAATATTCTTCTTATCACTTTTTGTTTCATGCCAAATCCTCCTTTTTCTTCGACAACTATGAATCATCGCCAAAATCAGAAAAAAAGCCAACTTTTACTACTGTATGCAGGGTGTATAATGCAGTATACACCCTGCATAATCCGAATCTTCAAATAGCATAACTGCGGTACTTACCACTTATTCTGGTTAGGACTCTTCTTCTTCTTCTAAACTCAACACATATCTATTAGCCATGTAAAACAATGCTGTAATGAAAATACCTTTTACGTCACCAACTATAGCTAACAAATTGCTCAAATCATCATCAGAAGGAAAGTTGCTGTTTAACGGAATAAAGTAACTATTTTTATAAGCCTCCATAGTCAATATGCCTGCGAAAATAGGTTCAAAGGCTGCAATAGTTAAATTAGACTGCAATGCAGTAATCTCTTTTGAAAATTCAATAACTATATCAGGAATATCTAATGAAGCTGAATTAATAATTCCCTGAATAGTTTTTTGTCCAATATCAATTTCTACATCATACTCATATATATACTTTTGATCAGGGACTACACTAACTCTTGTTTCAGTATCCAAATTTGGGTTTTCAGGATGATTGCACCTCATATACAAAACTTTATTTGAATACCATTCTGATACAATTAATTGCGCAAGATCATTTTTCTTTAAGGTTACCAGTATTTTCTTTTCTGCTTTAATATATTCAAATTCACAAGATGACTTATCACCTTTTTTGTTAAATCCAACTATTGATTTTAGATGTCCATGTTCACCATATAGAATTTGTACTTCCGATGGTGAACCAAATTCAAGGTCTTGATGGTAAAGTGGTTTTTCTGGAAAACCGGGACCTGAAACAAAAATATGCCATGCTCCTAACTTTCTAAGCAATTTCATGGACTATGGGCGAGAACGGATTTGCTCTTTGCATAATTACCCCCTTTGCAATTTCTACATCTAACTATAATATAGATAAACCTTTTTGTCAAGATTTGAATTTTAATCTCATGGGTGGTAAGCATTAATAGTATTCACCCTTTTCCACCAAAATAGTCCTGTTCAATTGCTTGACAAGTTATATGGTTCAATAAAAAAAAAGATGAAATACAAAGGCGGTTCATGTTTTCTTCCCCCTTCGATACATTCTGGCCATAGCGAAACAAGAAGAAAAGGCCAGAACACTCAGGATGACAGTGGTTTGAAGATTTCATTTTATATCGAAACTGATAGTACTTTTCATGTAAAGCCATAAATCTCTTCCCATCTGAAATAGCAGTATTTCTTGATACTCGGGAAAACTTTTAAGAAGAGATGAGCATATCACTTTAAAGAATATAGATAGCAAATGGCTATCAAGAGAAGCTGGTTCATATTTTTCAATCTGATATATGAAGTTAATTGGATCTGCTCTCAACCCGCTGCTATTTTATAAATGTACATCTCCCTGTGGCAACCATTTCGCCGTTGATCTGAAGTTTATAAACATAGAACCCGGTGGCAACTACCCTTCCCTGTTCGTCCGTCCCGTTCCAGAGAACACTGTATTCACCGGCAGGGGCATAAGCATTGAAGGCTCTTTTTACAAACTGTCCCTTGACATTATAGATATCCACTATCGCCTCTCCGGCTTCAAGAAGGATAAAACTGATCGTAGTACCCACACCGTTACCTCTTCCCATACCCTGTAAAGCAACTACCGGATTAGGATAATTATGCAGGTTATAATCATGTGGCTTAACGGTATCAAAGAGAAAATCATCATCTACCACACTTAACGGATTCCATTCATAAGCACCCATGTCTATGGAGCTGCCATAGACACGCGGATTACCCGCCAGATCGAAGTTAGGAAACTCGAAGTCCGGAATATCCATAGTCCCGGCGTTCCGTGCCGGTGAGTCTATATGGAGCATGTAGGGGTATTCCCCGGAATATTCCGGATCGATATCTCCCAGCCAGAGCGGGTCAGCATCGATATTTCCCTCACCCCAGTGAACCACTATGTTAGGGTTTTGAAAATAGAGAATCCCGTCTTCGCCCCCTTGAATAAGAGAGTGCGAAATGTAGGCATGACCTTGAACCACCCCCGTACTGTTTTGTACTGCTATATTATTCGGGCTGTTGCCGTAAACGATAGAATTGATCAGTTCGGCATGACGGACAAGTTCGCCGATGGTTAATCCGCCACCGGTAAGATTTGTGGAGGTGTTGTCACCTATGGTGGCATTGACGATACGATATGTGCAAGACCCGAGTATCTCTAAATTGCCACGCGGTAAATGGGACCAGAAGTCCGGAACATTAGATATATGATTACCGGTCACCTCCAGATTGACAATGGTAACACGGGATTCTTCCGTTATCGGATCAACAGAATTGGGAGAAATCGTCATACCTCTTCCCCAGCCACCTTGAGGAAGAAAATCGGGTACATTGTTCCTGACCCTGATATTTTCAGCATAAAGTTCGAACTCATTTTCTAATTGAGAGAAACCAACTCCACTACCACCACTGTTATTATATACATGAAGGTTTCTTATGATCGAATCACCAACACTTGTACTGCCTACTTTTGACATCCCATTCGTATGACTCTCGGTTACATCGATATTCTCCAGTATAAAATCCAATACATAAAACAGCCGAACCGGTGTACATTCAAATGAGCGAAGAAGATTACCTCCGTTTATAATGGTGAAGTTTCTGACGGTAAAATTACGTATGGGCACTCCCCAGGAATCAGGGTGCGATATTGCATGGATGAGCGGGTAGGAGTTTTCGCCGTCGAGTATAGTCGTTGCCTTGTCTGCTCCGACCAGAGCGGTATGCGAACGGAGGGATACGGGAAAGAGTTGATTGTTCAGAGATTTGGAGTATATCCCCTCTGCAACATGAATGGTTCGCTGCTGCAGACTGTCAGGCTGGATCTTAATCATTGCCATAGCCATGGTCTGCAGAGGTTCAGCAGGAGAAAGACCGCTGTTGGTATCACAGCCATCAGGACTGACATAAAGATCGGCTGCCACAGGTTCTATCTTGCCATGATTGATTGTCAGGCTGAAGTCGGGAATATTTTGATTGTGATACATGACAAAGTGTTTATCAGGATAGAGTACGGTAAAGGTGTCAACTACAACAGAAGTCTGTTCGATACCAAAGATCGTCAAATCATTCCCCCTTGTTCCGTGGTTAAGATAGATATTATTCAAGGACTCGGTACAAAATTCGATCTGAGTTCCGGAACTTATATGCAGAGCTCCATAGTTAATGGAATGGTTATATCGTATGGTATTACCCTTTAACAGAAGATTACCATCGGTTCTTATAG
>JAHYIR010000041.1 GCA_019429305.1 Candidatus Cloacimonadota bacterium | reverse complement strand
TAATGCCGGGAGACAGTTTAACAATCGAGGCGGAACTAATAACCCCAATTGCCATGGAACAGGGCTTACGTTTTGCTATCCGTGAAGGTGGCAGAACTATCGGTGCCGGCGTTGTCGGTGATATTGTAGAATAAACACAAATGACACAGAGTGAAGTCTATATTACGAATGTCAACCCTTCGATACACTTCGACAGAAGAGTTGAGGCACTCAGGGTGACAGATGAAGTGAAATCTATGTTACAGAAAGATAGGAGCAGAGATGTCAACAAAAGAACTTAGTAAAATACGCATAAAACTTAAGGCGTACGATTATCGTCTCTTAGATAATTCCGTTGCCGAGATAGTAAAAAGTGCCCGAAACAGTGGTGCTAAGATAATAGGACCAATTCCTCTACCAACAGAAAAGACCGTGTATACAGTATTGCGTTCACCACATGTTGATAAGAAATCACAAGATCAGTTTGAAATGCGAGTGCATAAGAGAGTGATCGATATAATGAATCCAACACCACAAACTACCAATGCTCTAAAAAAATTGAGCTTACCGGCAGGAGTGCATGTTGAGATTAAGGTTTAGGGCGTAGGGCTAAGGGCAAAGAGCGTAGAGCTAAGGGTATAAGGAGAAAAAGAAATGATAGGGCTTATAGGCAAGAAGATCGGCATGACCCAGATCTTTAATGAAGAAGGCAAGGTGATCCCTGTAACGGTGTTAAAAGTTGGACCGTGCAAGGTTATCCAGCGCAAATCGAAAGAGAAAGAGGGTTATGATGGCATACAGCTTGGTTTTGAACCAATTGCTGAGAAAAAAGTCAATAAAGCAAGAACAGGTCACTTTAAGAGACATAATAGCGAATTCTTTCGATATATAAAAGAATTTAGATTGAAGGTATATCGTGATGTCGAAGAGGGAGAAGAGTTTGATGTTTCCATGTTCGTACCAAATGAATTGATCAAGATAACCGGCATTTCTAAAGGTAAAGGTTTTGCCGGTGTGATGAAAAGGCATAATTTCCGTGGTTTTGAATCAAGTCACGGTGTTCATGAATCGTTCCGGGGACCCGGTTCTATCGGACAATGTGCTACACCATCGAGAGTGATGAAAGGGAAAAAAATGGCAGGACATCTGGGGTCAGAGAAGGTGACTGTTGCGAATATACGAGTAGTTAATATTGATAAAGAGAATAACCTGTTGTTGGTAAAAGGCGCTATTCCCGGTCACCGTAATAGCATTGTTTTCCTGAGCAAGGAATTATAAGGGGGCTTTCTGATGTTAGAAGCAGTAAAATATTCCACAACCGGTGAAAAAATAGGGACCGTTCCTTTGAATGAAGCAATATTCAATGTTATTACAGATAACAAAGAAGCTTTGATCTACGAAATAGTAAACATGTATTTAGCAAACCAAAGACAAGGTACCTCTGCAGTTAAAGGTCGTTCTGAAGTGAAAGGGACAACAGCCAAAATGTATCGTCAGAAAGGAACAGGTAACGCCCGTGCCGGTTCACGCAGATCTCCGGTCAGAGTTGGGGGAGGCAGGGCTTTTGGACCGAAACCGAAAGATTGGTCAAAACCGATACCCAAAAAGAAGAAACGGCTCGCTCTGAAGATATGCTTAACAGAAAAAGCCAAAGATGGTCATATTATGATCATCGAAGATCTTAAATTCGATAACCCAAATACAAAACAGGCATTAGAGCTGTTGACAAAGATCATACCGGATAAAGGGAGAAAACTGCTCGTTATTGACGGTAGTGATCCAAATCTGGTCAGATCATTTGCCAATCTGCCAGGTATTGAAACGGACAGAGCCGATAGTATTTACCCCTATGAAATACTCAAAACCAAATACTTACTCTTCACAGAAACAGCTCTGAAAACTGTAGAGGGGGTATTTAGTAAATGAAACATATACGTGAAATAATTATATCTCCGATATTGACGGAGAAATCAGGTAATCAGCTCAGCCATAACAACTCCTATTCATTTAAGGTGAGCACAAGAGCCAATAAGATCGAGATCAAAAAAGCGATCGAGAAGATCTTTTCTGTGGTAGTGACTGATGTTAACACCATGCAAATGAGAGGCAAAATCAAGAGAATGGGTAGATTTGAAGGTAAACGTCCGGATTGGAAAAAAGCAATAGTTACTTTGAAAAAGGGCTACTCAATCCCTGATTTTGAGGTATAGAGAAAAATGAGTTGTGAGTTATGAGATACGAGTTAATAGAGAGGTAATATAATGGGTATAAAATCATATAAACCAATAACATCAACCATGAGGTTCAAAACCGGTTATACATTCGATGAGATAACAAAGAAAGAACCTGAAAAGTCACTCATCAGACCATTAAAAAGTAAAGCCGGAAGAAACAATCAAGGAAGGATCACCTGCCGACACAGAGGGGGTGGACATAAAAGACATTACAGGATCATTGATTTCAAAAGAAACAAGCATAATATCCCGGCTAAAGTCGCTGCCATTGAATATGATCCCAATCGTTCGGCAAGAATAGCTCTGCTTCATTATGTTGATGGAGAAAAGAGATATATTCTGGCACCCCTGGGTATCAAGGTGGGCAAGACAGTGATGTCTGGTCAGGAAGCAGCAATAGCGGTTGGCAATGCCATGCCTTTAGAGAGAATACCACTCGGTTCTATTGTTCATAATGTGGAATATAAACCGGGGAGAGGTGGCCAGATCGCCAGAAGCGCCGGTTCTTTTGCTCAGGTAGTGGCAAAAGAAGGGAATTACGTTCATGTAAAACTCCCCTCCAATGATATCTACCTGCTGAGAAAAGAGTGTCTGGCGACTATCGGACAAATGGGTAACACCGAACATAACCTGATCGTCTTCGGTAAAGCAGGGAGAAAGAGATGGCTGGGCATCAGATCAACCGTCAGAGGTGTAGCAATGAACCCGATAGACCATCCTATGGGTGGTGGCGAAGGTAAGAGCTCCGGTGGAAGACATCCCGTATCACCATGGGGTAAATTGGCTAAGGGTGGAAAGACCAGAAAGAAACGTAAACTATCCAACAGATACATCATAAAAGCGATGAAAAAGAAATAGGGTTGGAGGAAATAAATGGCTCGATCGATCAAAAAAGGACCTTTTATTGATGATCATTTGATGATCAAGGTTCAGAAACTGAATGAAGAGAATAAGAAAACCGTGATAAAGACATGGTCACGCAGATCTACCGTCACTCCGGATTTTATCGGACATACTTTTGCTGTTCATAACGGGAAAAAGTTCGTCCCGGTTTTTATTACCGAAAATATGGTAGGACACAAACTCGGTGAATTCTCTCCGACCCGGACATATCGGGGACATAAAGAAAAGAAGAAAAAAGAAAAAGGAAGATAAGTTAGCCAGGAGCTAAGGGCTATTGGCTCGGAGCTGAGAGCTAAAGTAAAATTTGAGTAAGGAGTAATAGATGGAAGCGACCGCCAGAGTAAGAAACTTGAGAGGTTCCGCAAGGAAGGCAAGGTTGATCTTGGATCTAATTAGAGGCAAGAATATTAATGATGCCCGAAAAATTCTGACATTTTCCCAGAAGAGATTTGCTGTGAAAGTTGAAAAATTGCTCAACTCAGCAATAGCAAGTGTTGCCGAGAAAGAGGGTAAAACAGAGCTCGATAGTTATTTTGTATCGAAAGCATTTGCCGATGACGGTCCGGTTATGAGACGTTATATGCCGAGAGCATTAGGGAGAGCAAATATTATTCGGAAAAGAACATGTCATATTACATTAGCCATAGCTCAAAAAGAAGAGGAGGCATAATTGGGACAGAAAATTAATCCGGTGTGTTTAAGACTCGGGATAAATAAGGATTTCGATTCAATCTGGTTTGCCAGCGGAAAAGAATATGTAGATAATTTCCATGAAGACCTAATGGTTAAAAAGTATCTTATTAGCAGATTAAAGAATGCCATGGTCTCAAAAATTGCCATATTCCGCAAAACGAACTCTATGTCTATTGATATTCATACTGCCCGACCAGGTCAGGTGATCGGACGTAAAGGTGCAGAGATCGAACAATTGCGTAATGAGTTGACAGTACTGATCAATAAAAACAGACATAATCCTTTAACAGTTTTTATCAATATTAATGAGATCAAGAAACCATGGCTTGATGCCAAACTGGTAGGACAAGAGATCTCCCGGCAACTAAGAGAAAGAGTATCTTTCCGTCGGGCTATGAAGTCAGCGATCAGATTTTCGATGAGAGAAGGGGCAGAAGGGATCAAGGTTCAGTGCTCCGGAAGATTGGGTGGTGCTGAAATGGCACGTACCGAGCGGTATCAGGAAGGAAGAACACCACTCCATACGCTGAGAGCTGATATTGATTATGCAATTACCGAGTGCTTTACAACTTATGGTGTTATCGGTATTAAAGTGTGGATCTATAAAGGTGATGTGCTGTAGAAGGGCGAAGAGCTGAGAGCTAAGAGTTTGAAAAATAATATTCAAGGGTGAAGGAGTAAACAATGTTAGCCCCGAAGAAAATAAAATATAGAAAACAACAACGTGGTAGAAGAAGCGGTTTAGCCAAAGGTGGTTTTGAGGTCTCATTTGGAGATTATGGGCTTATTGCTTTAGAACCGGGTTGGATTACCAGTAGACAAATAGAAGCTGCGCGTGTTGCGATAACACGACATATGAAAAGAATTGGCAGAGTTTGGATCAGGATCTTTCCGGATAAACCGGTAACCCAAAAACCTGCTGAGACAAGAATGGGAAAAGGAAAAGGTGCCCCTGAATATTGGGTAGCTGTGGTTAAACCGGGCAGGATCCTCTTTGAGATCCAAGGTGTAGATGTTAACATCGCTAAAGAAGCTATGAGATTAGCCAACCACAAATTGCCCATTCCAACAAAAATAGTAGCCAGAGAAGGGTTAGAATTATGAAGATGAGTGAAATAAGAGAGCTTACTGACGACGAATTAAAACAAAAAGTCGAGGATTTGCGGGAAGAGTTGTTTAATCTGAGATTTCAAAATGCCAGAAATCCCCTGGAAAATCCGCTTAAAATGAGATTCATCCGTAAGGACATTGCCAGAATACTAACGCTCTTAACTGAACGAAAGAATGAAAGAGGTTGAAATGACTGTAGCAAGAAAACAAACTAAGATCGGCAAAGTAGTTAGCGATAAAATGGATAAAACTATCGTTGTCAGAGTTGAAAGACAATTTATGCATCCACTATATAAAAAGACTGTTAGACAACATAAGAAGTTCAAAGCCCACGATGAGAATAACGAAGCAAAGATCGGTGACACAGTCCAGATCCATGAACACAGACCTTTCAGTAAAGATAAAAAGTGGATCCTTACCAGAATAATTGAAAAGAGTAAATAAGGAGAACGGAAATGATCCAGGTAGAGACAATCTTGAAGATAGCCGACAATTCCGGAGCAAAAAGAGCACAGTGTATTAAGGTCTTGGGTGGAACAAGACGTAAGTATGCCTCAGTTGGAGACGTTATAGTAGTCGCAGTTAAAGCGATCACACCACAAGGGAAGATCAAGAAAGGGGCTGTGGAACGAGCAGTAATAGTGAGAACCAGTAAAGAGGTCAGAAGAGCCGACGGTTCTTATATCCGTTTTGAAGACAATGCTGCCGTTATTATTGACGATCAGGGTGAACCGAAAGCTACCCGTATCTTCGGACCTGTAGCCAGAGAACTGAGAGAGAAACACTATACAAAGATCGTTTCTTTAGCACCGGAAGTTATCTAAGATGAGGAGATAAAGAGATGAGAAAATATATAAAGAAACAACCTAAAAAGATGAGGATCAAAAAGGGTGATCTTGTCGTCGTCATTAGTGGTCAAGATAAAGGAAAGAAAGGTCGAGTGCTTAAAGCATTCCCGTCAAACCAGAAAGTGATTATCGAGAAAGTTAACTTTATCAAGAAACATGCCCGTCCGACTCAACAAAATCAGAAGGGTGGGATCATTGAGAAAGAAGCTCCCATACATGTTTCAAATGTCCAATTATTCAATGAAAAGATTGGTGAAAAAACTAAACCTGTCTTTAAGAAAGTTGGAGACAGCAGAGTCAGGGTCTGTAAGAAGACCGGCGATGAGATTTAATGAGGTTACACGATGAATAGATTAAAAGAGAAATACAGAAAAGAGGTAGTTCCCGCTTTGATGAAGAAATTCGGCTATAAGAACGTTCATCAAGTACCCAGACCGGATAAGATTTCGGTCAATATGGGTGTCGGAAAAGCTACTCAAAACAAAGCATTACTGGATAATTCCGTTAAAGATTTAGAAAGGATAACCGGCAGAAAACCGATTATCACCAAAGCCAAGAAATCAATATCAAATTTCAAACTGAGACAAGGGATGCCGATTGGTTGCAAGGTTACTCTGAGAGATGAGGTGATGTATGAGTTCCTCGATCGGCTCATTAATATTACCATACCTCGCATTCGTGACTTTAAAGGTGTTTCACTCAATTCTTTTGATGGAAGAGGCAGCTATACATTCGGAATAAAAGAACAGACAGTGTTTCCGGAGATCGATCTGGAAAAGACAGATATGATCAGAGGATTAAATATCACTATCAATACAACTGCAAAAAATGACGAAGAGGGTCGCGAACTGCTGAAAGAACTTGGACTCCCCTTCCAGAAAACGAGTGAATAGCTCTAAAGATGATTGATTAAGAGCAGGAGTAAATATGGCAAAAAAATCGTTAGTAGAAAAACAGAAGAGAGAACCCAAATTCAAGGTCAGAAAATATAACCGCTGTCGTCTTTGTGGAAGACCGAGAGCATTTATACGTGACTTTGGATTATGTAGACTCTGTTTCAGAAAGCTTGTATCCGAAGGGCAGATCCCCGGAATAATAAAATCAAGCTGGTAATTTTTTAGGAGGAAAATAATGAGTTTATCTGATCCGATAGCTGATGCATTAACGAAAATCCGTAATGCATATCGTACTGGACATAAAGAGGTTACTGTCAATCACAGTAACATTGTTGAAGCCATAGTTAGGGTTCTGTCCGAGGAGAATTTTATTAATAGTTATGAAATAATCGAGATTGCAACGCCAAAAGGTAATACACGCAAAGGTATTGCGATCAATCTTCGATATTCAAATAACGGTCAATCTGTCATTAAAGGACTGCAAAGGGTAAGTAAACCCGGACGTCGGGTTTATGTTAAGGCAGATGACATTCCACGTGTTTATAATAACATCGGCTGTGCCATACTTTCCACCAATACAGGAGTATTAGTTGATCGTTTAGCACGAGAAAAGAGAGTCGGTGGTGAATATATTTGTAAGGTTTGGTAGGATTGAGGAGGAATTATGTCAAGAATAGGTAAAAACCCCATTGCAATCCCCCAAGATGTAACGATAGCAACCAAGAAAAAAAATGAACTCTTGATTCTGACAGTTAAAGGTAAATTGGGTGAACTAAATTATACCTTGAATAAAGGTATTACTGTCGTACAGGAAGATAATAACCTGAAAATCCTCAGAAGTGATGACTCCAGAGATCAAAAAGCTCTGCATGGCCTTTCGAGGGCGCTCATCTTCAATATGATCGAAGGTGTCAATAATGGCTATGAGAAGATTCTGGAAGTTATAGGTACAGGATACAGTGCAGATAGGGTAGGACCTTGGTTAAAACTGATATTGGGTTATTCTCATGATATACTCATCGAAGTACCCGAAGATCTTACTGTTGAAACAGAGTCTGTTCCAAGAGGTAAAGGTGGACGTACAGGTGTACAATTCCTGATTAAGGTTAAGGGTATCTCAAAAGAAGATGTGGGCAAGTTTGCTGCCGAAGTAAGACGTTGTCGCCCACCCGAGAACTATAAAGGCAAGGGTATCAGATATCAGGGTGAATATGTACGTATCAAAGCCGGTAAAGCAGGCGCTAAATAATTTTCTGGAGAACTGAAAATGTTGAAAGATAAGAATATAAAGAAGAAATTAGCTAAGAGTAGAAGACATTGGGCTATTAGAAAGAGATTGTCCGGCACCAAGGAGAGGCCAAGATTGGTCATCTTCCGCAGCTTAAAGCATATTTATGCCCAGATTGTAGATGATACCGCAGGTAAAACCTATGCTGCCGCCTCTACTCTTTCCAAAGAACTGCAATTAGATCCCAAGATGAAGAAAACTGAAAAGAGCTTCAAAGTGGGTGAATTGTTAGGTGAAAAAGCACTATCAAACGGGATATCTAAAATCTGTTTTGATCGTGCAGGTTATAAATATCACGGTAGAGTTAAAGCTTTAGCAGAAGGTGCTCGTAAAGCCGGGTTAATCTTCTAAGAACGGAGGAGAATTTTGATAAAGAACGAAAGAACTGAAGTATTGGAATTTGAAGTCGAAAAGATTGTAGATACTAATCGAGTTGCCAAGGTAGTTAAAGGTGGTCGTAACTTTAGCTTTAATGCAATAGTAGTTGTCGGAGACAAGAAGGGTTTTGTTGGGGTAGGAACCGGCAAAGCAAATGAAATTGTCGATGCTATTCGTAAAGCCAAAGAGAAAGCAACTAAAAGTTTATTCAGAGTTCCAATAGTACATGGCACAATTCCTCATGAGATAATCGGACGCTTCGGAGCCAGCAGGATCTTATTGAAACCAGCAAGTCCCGGTACCGGTATTATTGCCGGTGGACCTGCCAGAGCCATATTGGAAGCTGCTGGCATAGAGAACATTCTCTCAAAATCTTTGGGCTCTAATACAGTGAGCAATGTAGTTAAAGCTACAGTTGATGGATTGCAAAATCTCAGGACTATTGCCCAGGCAGCAGCGCTTAGAGGTAAGAAAATACACGAATTAACAGGACAGAAACCTTTAGAAGTGAAAGAAGAGGTTAATGATGAACAAGATTAAAGTAACTCAAGTTAGAAGTATTATCGGTAGAGATGAGACTCAAAAGAGAACTATTCAAGCTCTTGGTTTAGGCAAGATTAATCGTTCGCGTGTTCATAATGACACTCCGGCAATTCGCGGCATGATCAATAAGGTCAGGCATCTGGTCATGGTTGAGGAAATTATTCCTGAGACAGTCAAGAAAGAAGAAAAGCAACAAGCGGTTAAAGCTGAAGTAACTGAAAAAGCTGCCGAAACCAAGAAACCTAAGGTTACTAAAGCTGTGAAAGAAACCGAGACACCTGAAGAAGACAAAAAGCCCGAAAAGAAAACAGCGAAGCAAGAAGAAACCGCGATAGAAGAAGATAAAGAAGTTGTAAAGCAGCCGCCTAAAAAGAAAACAACCGAGGAAGAGACAACAGAGACAGATTCAAACAAAGAGGAATAAGACAAAAATAGTGAAAGAGGAGAAAATAGATGTTACTCCATAGCATAAAAAGACCGACAATTAAGAAAGGAAAAAAGAGATTAGGCAAAGGTGAGGGTTCCGGAACAGGAAAACAAGCCGGCAAAGGACACAAAGGACAGAAATCGAGAGCCGGTGGTAATATTCCTGCTTGGTTTGAAGGTGGACAAATGCCTATTCAAAGAAGACTACCCAAAAGAGGTTTCAAGAATTTCAACAGGCAAGAGTATCGCATTGTTAACTTAAATTCTTTAGTTGTGATCGAAGAGAATGAGATTGATGTTGCTTTAATGGAGACCAAGGGGTTGATAAAGAGATGCACATCAAAGAGGTACATCCCTGTAAAGATACTGGCAAACCTTGATTCGGAATTTAGTAAAAAGATGACTATTAAGGCAAATGCCTTTTCTAAGAAGGCAAAAGAGATAATTGAAGCTAATGGTGGAAAAGCGGAGGTGATGTAACTTGTTCGAGAGCATAACTAATATTTTTAAGATTCCCGATCTGAAAAAGAAGATCCTGATAACCGGATTATTGTTGATACTCTATCGTTTGGGGAGCTTTATACCAACACCGGGTGTCGATGCATCTGTGCTTCAGGAGATATTCAGTGCACCCGGAAGTGATAGAACACTTTTTGGTATGTTTGACATGTTTGTTGGTGGAAATTTTGAGCGTGCTTCCGTTTTTGCTTTAGG
>JAHYIR010000040.1 GCA_019429305.1 Candidatus Cloacimonadota bacterium | reverse complement strand
AGCAAGAGTTTGGATCTCATCCAGTACATCATTATAAGTTCGGTAACCGTCAATACGGGTATCTCGCAATTGGAGATTATTCTTCAGACGATCTTCAGTCTGAGTTATGATTGGTTCATACCCCAAGCTCTGAAAATATTGTAACTGGTCTCCACTAACTACCAAATCAAGATACTCACCAGGTCGATATGAAGCTATATCATAATTCTCTTCTAATAAACTGTGAACCATTTGTGGATGCGGTTCTAAGAACCGAATCACCATTCTTTCGCTATTTACTAAAATATCTGCATAAATTAGAGTAAATTCAACTAACAAAATCAAAAATATCATTACAAATCTCATCTTCTCCTCTCCTATCTATTCTTTACATTATATCTCACTTGATTCCTTCATAAATCATCATTTCAGGATGTTTCTTAAGAAAATAATATCTCGATTCATTTTTATATAAAAACAGAGTAATTTTAAAGACAGCTTTTGACAATGAAAAAATCTATTTCATAAGTTAATATACGGCTGTTATTCTGAAAAATCGAATACTGTCATTTGCTATGTAGCCACTCCATTCAGTCTCCGTCGTAAAATCTACATAATCCCAATCTTCAGTATCAGGCGTTAAAGCTGAGTAAATAATATAACCGTTAGCCAGTTCAATTTCATTCCATTGTAGAGTAACAATGCCCTCCGAAACAGTAATAGATGTAATCTCCGGTCTGATATCAGGGATAAGTTGATAATCGAGAATAGTCTGTGTAGTGCTATTGATGCTGAAATATATTGGCGTTGATGTAATATATCCTGGAGCAGAGAACTGTACGGTATATTCACCGGGTAATAGCAATCTGAAATATCTTCCGTATTCTTCGCTGCTCGTATATGGAGCACGATAAACACCGGTGTTATCAATACCATCAATAAATATCTCTGCCACTATAGGTTCTTGTGTCTGAGCATCGGTTAATATTCCTGTCAGTGTAGAATAATGTCCTCTTCTAAGAAGAATTAATGCTGCTTCCAGATTATTTTCACATATCTGATCAATTTGATCTACAGGTGGGATAAATAATGTAGCCAACTCCAGTGTGTGAGCAAAGATCCCATGAGCACAATAGGAATCATCTTCACAGGTACCGGTTGCAGGATACAATTGCCAACTATGCTGTGCGATATATGTTCCTGTTCCACTAACTGTTGGAATCGATTGTGCCATTTCCAGAGCCAAAGCATATTGGGCTTGAACATCAGGGGAGATTAGACCGGAAGTATATCCGGGTGGGAAAAGCACTAGTTGTCCAGAACTGTGATAAGAAATACCAGCAACAAATTGTCTCTCTTGCCAGAGGTTTTTCAAGGCAGTTGTTTCCGGTTCTGAAGATGGGTAGGGCCCACCATAGTTACTGGCTGTTGGTTGTGCATTCAATTGCCATTCATGGGCATAATTACGGTTGAGATCTACTCCGTCACCTGTACTAATAGTCCCTGTATTATAATTATCTCTGATATTCTTTCGCCAATTGGTATTTATCTCATCAAAAACAAGTTTATGTCCATCAGGATTAAGCATTGGTATGAACCAGATCTCTGTATTATCTACCAAGAAAGTTATTTCCGGATCAGTACCGTAATTATCGATTATATGCCAGAGAATATGCATTACCACCTCAACGCTAATTGGTTCCCGGGCATGATGAGCGCCATTATAATAAACTGCCGGCTTATCAGCTTCAACTGATGGGTCGAGTGTTACTTTTAAGCCCCAGATCAGATGATTGTAAGCTGCATAATTATTATTTCCGGCTAAATAATACTCCCTTCCTCTGCTGATGCCTAATGAATATAACGATGCTATGTTTGGATAGTCGGAAGCTATATCTGTAAGTTCGTCAAGAACATCCGTATAACTACGATAACCTGCTAATTCACGTGTTCTGAGTACAAGATTCCGGCGCATCTCGCTTTCGGTGAAGAGGATCTCCGGTTCCCAACCTAATTCAATAAACTCTCCTAATAGGTGATCATCGATCAGGATGTCTATATAGATCATTTCTTGTCCGGAGACGATTTCATAATCATTTTCAATGATGTAACTAATGAGTTCCGGAGTGGGGTTGTTTAGCCGGATAACAATATACTCACTATCCGTTGCATAAACTGAACAAATTAAAAATATAAGAAATATAAAGAAAAAAATCGTTTTCATATTACTCCTTTAAAGGGATCTATAAAAACACTGGATAATCTAATTTAAGGCACTAATCTCTTTTGCGGCATCAGATAAGTTTCACTCATTCTCCGTATTGTTTGAGTGATCTCATACTCAGAAATTCGCATTTTCTTACCGATCTCATAGATCAATGTCTTTTCATCTGTCTCCATCCTCCCGTCGGATATAATAAGGTAAATGAGTTTTTCTAATAGATCATATTTATAGGTATCATGTCGTTCAGCAAAATATTTGCATATTTTATAAACCTTATTCTTCAAAGCATCAAATGACTTGAACTCCAGATACTTTTCCGGTTGACTTGTATAGGCACCCAACATCTCATTCAAGATATATAGCTTACTATCGGGAATACCTTCCGATGTTAATGTAACATACACTCCTGCATTAGCAAAAAATTCTAAAATCTTCTTATCGACCTCTTTTCGGGGATGTAATTCTAAGATATCAAGATTTTCCATCACCATTTCATCAAGTCTTTTGCGACTAATAGGTTCTCTTTTACCTATTTTCCCTGTTAAGAATTCTGATTTGCTAAATAAGATCAAACTCTTTATCCTGACCATGTTGTTGGGATGAGTGGCAAAGAAATCTCCTACTGCCAGTTCTTTTACTTTATCTAACTGCTTGAGATAGGCATTTATATCAAAATTCAAGGCATCTTCAGTGAGACCGGAAGCAAATTTAAAAAAGAGCTTACCGATGATCTTAGGGTCAGGACAAACTAAGAATCCGATCCTGTCGGAACTAATCTCGGCATATTTTTGCCAACGGGCAAGATTATAAGATAGAGAATTGGAAATATCACTTTCTTCTCTATTAGAAAGGATGCGACGTACTACATCGAGTTTACTATGTTCATAGATCAGATGTCCGATCTCATGCCCAATAACGAAATGCAATTCATCATCATTTGCCATATTTACTAAAGAAGAAGTCAGACAGATAATGTGAGGTTCAAAACCAAAACCGTTGAGCGAGAAGGCATTTACTTCCGGTGAAGAGGCAAGATAGAAACTGATCTCTTCATCATACTCCAAATACTTGGTGATCTCTTCACAGATCGAATAAAGTCGCGGAGCCATAAGATTATTCAATTTCACTGTATTAGAAAGCATTGTGTTGGTGGCTTCAATGACTTCATCCTCTTTATCGAAGATATCATAATAATTACTCAAAGCATAGTCATCTTCCAAGATTTTTTGCATCTCCAGTTCACCATCAAAACGTAACGCCTCATAATTGATCTGCTTCTTCTTCATCATCTTCGCTGTCTTCTTGGCAAATGTCATAAATACCTCCTATTAACTTTCATTATAAACTGATATTAAAATTGTCAATCGCTTTTTTGCTGCTAAATAGAAAGTGCTCGACCAATTTTTGTTTATAAAAGGGTAATTCATGAATTGCCCCTACAGTGAATGAATTCTGCCAAAAATGAAGAAAAAACATGATGTAATGATAAATAGTTTCAAAGAAGTTTATAAAAACTATGTAGTTAAGTTATATCTATGAGGAGTACACGAGTCGGCTATAGCCGACTCGTAGGCACCCTAAGGATAGAATTAAGATATAGTAGTCTTAAAGTAAGGATAGAAGCAGAAAGTTGTTTATCCAATTACTAACAAATAATTGAAAAAAGCTAACTATTTACTAATAGTTGATTTGCTCTTGACAATTATGTGATGAAGATGCATTAAGAATTGAATGCATAAACAAACATTATGGTCAGGGAGAGAAACGATGTCAAAGGTCATGATTATAATTTTAATGCTATCTTTCAGTCTCCAACTCTTTTCTTATCAGGATAGTTCTTTTTCTTTGTTTACCCCGAGTGTTTTAACAAAAGGGGAAATGGAGATCAGCATTATTCACCGTTTTTATGGTGCTGTGGATGAAGATGTATGGGATACATTTTTTGGGATGAACGTCGGAGCCAACGTTGGCTTGGCTTTCCGTCGTAATTTTGGTCATCAATTGGAATTGAAGGGGAGTTATACGAGAAGTGGAAAACGGTTGGAGTTGGGAGCATCTTGGCAGCCCTCTTTGGCAGAATTACCATTGCTTCTGCAAATGGACACGTCTTATATAACTTTCGAGCAATTAGTTATCGAAGAGAGACGGAAGAATTTTCTTTACTTAATTTCGATCCAGAGCAAGATTTATGAGGAGTGGGTGGTAATCAGCACCAATATAGGTTATGATGGTTATTACGAACGTTTTATAAATGGATATGCCTTGCATGTGAAGTATTTCCGAAACCTAAGTATGATAGGAGAGTATTATCCTGTTTGGGATCGAAATTCTGCTTCGGCAAGCTTAGATAGGTACATCGGAAAATATGATACATATAGCTTGGGGTTTAAGTATGATACTTGGGGACACCACTTTTTATTCAGCTTAGGAAACGGGACTCAGATTCATCCAGCAACTCAGTCTTTAGGCAGCAATAATGGATCGGACCTATATTTTGGATTCAATATTCAACGCAGGTTTTAACAAACGGAGGTTAATATGAAGTGTCTTTTTATTATCATGATAGCTCTTCTGATTTTATGTTGTAATACGATCAGGGATGAGAGGTTCATCGCTAGTGATGATCCTCCCGACGATGAGGGATTTTATCTCGCTCAGAGCGGCAGCTTTGTTCTCCGTTACAAAGTGGATGATACTCAGAATTTGGAATGCATCTTTTCAGCTAATTCAACCGGTTGGATTTCTGTTGGTTTCAATCCAACAAACCGGATGAAAGATGCCAATATCATTATCGGATACGTTGAAGAGGGAATAGGTTTTATTCGTGACGATTTTGGAACCGGTGAAGTATCACATGAAGCCGACACTTTGTTGGGCGGAACCAATGACGTAACTCTAATAGCCGCATCTGAACAAGGTGGAAGAACCACATTCCATTTTCGTATACCCTTGGATTCGGGAGATCCTTATGATAGAGTACTGGTCCCTGGATCGAGTTATCCCGTTATTTTTGCCAGAGGGAATGACAACGATTTTGATTCGTATCATACAGGGCTGGGACAGGCAATTATTACTATCCGATAAACTTAACCTTCTAACGTTTCATGATGGTTATGCGTTGACTTTGCATACTGTTCTTTGTCTTAAAAGTTATGAAGTAAGTACCGTCCGGTAAATTATCCGGTTGCCAGATCAATTCGTGTTCTCCACTAGATTGAACCATAACCCTTCTGTTTATCAATTGACCACGCAGATTGTAAAAGCTTATCTCAACCTCAGAACTTTCTGTTAGCCGGAACCTAATGTTTGTGTGATCTTGGAAGGGGTTGGGGTAGATCGAAAGTATCCTATCTGTTGGTTTTATAATAATGGATTGATCGTCCACAGAGACAGGATCAAGCAAAGTAATTTCAGCATATCCGGCAGCAATATGAACACTTGTAAAATTGTTGGCTCCATTGGCTCCCCGTGCTAAAATTATCGGGTATGTTTGTCCGATTGACAACGGCTGGTCATATTGATCACCGGAATCGAGCGGGATTGTGAAATGGAGTGTTGTGAAACCATCCTCTTCCAAACCGGCAATTAGGGTTACATCATCAGTGCCACCAAGACTCTGATCTGAAACATGAGAAGTGTTGCCGGTACCCCAGTCATCTCGAATCATCGTCTCATTAGATGTAACATAGCCGATGATGATATTGGCATCTCTCATCATAAAAGTGGGGTTAAAACCAACAGATACCCATCCCGTTGTTTGACCGATCAAGATCCCTTCCAGATTCAATCTGTCTGGAGTTACTCTATACTCAAAAGTAACACCGGCAGCATTGACTGTTTGCCAATCTGATTGAGCCGACAGTAATGAGATTGACATTGCTAACATGAGTATTAAATATAAGAATTTGTTGTTCATTATAACCTCCTAAAATAAAACCTTTATACAGAAAAGATAATCACTTATTTAATGAGAACAAGACAATTTAACTGTCCAAGATAGCTAATGCTGAAGTGTCATTAGCTTGAAGGTAATACTAATAATCGTCTCAAGAAATTAACAAAGATTTTACAATTTCTTGACTGAACTTTTAATATGAGAATTATATTTATAGTATGAAGATAGATAAAAATTCCATAGTTATTGAAGAATACGTCGGTTTAGTCCGCTCGATAGTTTCGCGTTATCGTTCTTATAGCTATCCAATGGAAGATCTTATGCAGGAGGGGATGATCGGCTTAATGGAAGCCAAAGAACGGTTTGATGGAGGGAAAGGGGCTTCCTTCACTACTTATGCAGCATTTTGGGTTAAGAAGAGAATAATAGATGCTTTGAATCGAGAGCGAAAAGAATCTATGGATGCGATAGCTTATGATGATTCTATTTTAAATGAAGAGCAAGAAAAGGAAACTGAAGTCAAGATAGAAGAAACAGAACTTGAAGTTAATAAACTTGATATTCCACATGATTTTCCTGAAGAGGAGAAAAAGTTTCTGAATCTGCATTTTACTGAGAAACAAACACTCTCTGAGATAGCTAAAATAATGAATCTAAGCCGTGAACGAATAAGACAATTGAAGCAGAAAGCTTTACGCCGGATGAAACTATATCTAAAAAAAGAAGCAGAAAGAAGTTAAAAAAGCGGTATTCATAAAATTACGAGATAAAAATCTTTTTGATATACTATTTTTATCAACCAAATTTTCCGGTTAAGTAATCCTCAGTTTGCTTATTTTCAGGCACTGTAAAAATTTTGGAAGTTGTGTTATGTTCGATAAGAATTCCCAGATAGAAGAACGCTGTGAAATCCGAGACTCGGGCTGCTTGTTGCATATTATGAGTTACGATAACAATGGTAACCTGTTGTTTTAAATACTCGATCAATTCTTCTATTCTTGTGGTGGATTGAGGATCAAGGGAACTTGTCGGCTCATCCATTAACAAAACATCCGGTTCAACTGCAAGAGCTCTGGCTATAGATAATCTTTGTTGTTGACCACCAGAGAGACTACCACCGGGTGCTTTGAGTCGGTCTTTAACCTCTTCCCATAACGCCGCCTGACGGAGAGATTTCTCCACAACTTCATCGAGAAGAGATCTCTTTTTGATCCCAACTAATTTTAAACCGGCAATAACGTTATCATATATTGACATTGTGGGGAACGGGGTCGGCTTTTGAAAAACCATACCCAGTTTCCTTCTAATAATTACCGGATCAACTTTAGGGGCATAGATATCCTCTCCATTAAGTAAAACACTCCCCTTAACATAAGTATTTCTGGTCAGATCGTGCATTCTATTCAGAGAACGCAAGAACGTTGTTTTACCACAACCGGAAGGTCCTATAAGTGCAGTAACCTTTTTATCATAGATTGGAAGATCAATATCCTTGATACCATAATTAGTACCGTAGATAACAGATAATTTTCTTGCTTCCAATCTTAAATTTGTACTGAGATCTTCTTGAGACTTAGGGTACAGAATTTTAGAAGACTTGTTCTCAAAACTGTTTAAAGTTGATTCTTGGTTTATGTTGTCAACCATGCTAAGCAAACCTCCGATAATAGCAAACTATAGTAAGTCATTAAGATTCCGAATTTAGTATTTTTTCTCTCGTACAGCAATTCTGGCAATGACGAAAGACATAACAACAAAGAAAAGGAGTAATATGCCGGCAGCCCATCCTAATTTATGCCATTGTGGATAGGGGCTGATAGCAAGACTGTATAACCTTTGGGGAAGGGTATCGACAGGACCGAAGATCCAGCCCTTCAAGGTTGCTGACATGTAATTGTTACCAAAAGAGGTGAATAATAATGGTGCAGCTTCACCCGCAGCTCTGGCAAAAGCTATTAGCAAACCGGTGACCAATCCTGTTTTTGATGCCGGAATAACCACAGACAAAACTACTCTCCAGCGTGGTAAACCAACCGCTAAACCGGCTTCTCTAATTGACCAAGGGATGTTCATAAGAGCACTTTCAGTTGACCTGGCGATAATCGGTAGCATAACAAAAGCTAAAGCAACTCCACCAGATAATCCCGAAAAACTTCCCATCGGTTTAACGACAAGTGCCCAAGCAAGAAGACCTTTTAAAACAGCGGGCATGCCGTTAAGGGTATCATTCATTACCCTCATAAGCGGATTTAGTTTATGATCGGGATACTCCGAAAGCATAATCCCTGCTCCCAGTCCGAAAGGTACAGCTATAAGAAGTGCAAGAAAATCTACCACAAAGGTGCCAATTATGGTATGGACTAAACCTGATGATCTACCGGTCATAGCTCTGGATGGTGACCCCAACTCCTGAGTAAAGAAGTCGATGTTTATTGCACCGATTCCTTGAACAACAACGTAAACAATGATTATGATCAGGGGTATTAAAACAGCAATTGTGTTGATGATCAGAAAAGTCTTCATCAGATTCTGAAAAAAGTATCTCTGCTTTAAAGTTTTCATACGGTTCGAGCCCCTGTAAGAGAAAATCTTCTCTGTATGTAAGCTGCTATCAAATTAACAATCAGAGAGACAATAAAAAGATAAAAACCAACAGCAATAAGACTGGAAAGATGAAGGTTTTCCACAGCTTCCCGGAACTCATTAACAATGACAGAAGGCATCGTTGAAGCAGGACCCATAATAGTAAAAGGCAAAGTATTTTTATTACCTATCAACATGGCTACAGCCATCGTTTCACCGATTGCTCTACCAAAAGAAAGCATAACACCGGCTAAGATTCCTCCCCGAGCGTAAGGTATTACCGCCATCCTGATTACTTCCCATTTTGTCGCTCCCAGAGCATAAGCTGCTTCTCTTTGATCTTTGGGCACTTTTTTAAAGGCATCCACAGCCAGAGCCGTCGTATAGGGAATGATCATCAAAGCCAGTATCAAAATGGCAGTTGCCATACCATAACCTATGGGATTACCTAAGAAGGGGAGCAAGGCAGGAAAATGATCCAAAGACCAGAGATAAATATTCATGTAAAAAGTATCTCTCATAAACGGGGCAAAAACAAAGATTCCCCACAGACCAATGATCACTGATGGGACTGCAGCGATCAAATTGACTAGATTGTCAATAATATGAGACAGCCAAGCCGGAGAGTATTCGGCAGTAAAAACCGCAACAGCTAAAGCAGGTATAAAAGAGATTGCCAGAGATAGAATACTGGTGATGAGAGTACCCAAAATAAAAGGATAAGCGCCAAACTGCATTTTAATGGCAGGGTCCCAAACCTTTCCGGTCAGAAAACCAAAGAAACCGAATTCCTTGATAGATGAAGCACCATCTCCATATAGTACTAATGCCATGATAGCAGTACATAGTATCACTGTAATACCCAGCGTGAAGATGGATAATGAAAAAATCCGGTCTCCAAGCCATCTATATATGAGAGGTCTTGGTTGTTTTAATATCTGTGATGTTGAATCATCCATAGTATCCGCTTGCGGCACTATTCTCCTCCTCTGATTTGATATGATAGAATACCGACTCTCCATACCAGAAAGCCGGTATCCTAATTTATTAGAGATATACCTTATGAAAAAATATTTCTATTTATTATCGAGTATCTTCTGTCCAATGACTTCACCATTCCATTTCATCTGACGAATCATTGCCTTATTCTTTTCTACAGCAGCAGATGGTAGTTGAGCATAACCGAGTTGCTCGGAAAGTTTCTGACCGTCTGTAATCGCCCAGATAATAAATCTAATCAGTTCTTCTGCTTCTTGTTTGGTGCTGATCGCTCTGTTTTTCTCCATATTCTCATAACAGAGCATCCAGGCAAAACCGGCTGCCGGATAACCATCGGAAGCAGGAGTATCGGTAAATAAGATTCTGGTATCGTCGGGCAGTTGAATATTAGCAGCTGCACTGGTAGCTGTGAATGAAGGGGTAATCACATTACCTGAGCTATTCTTGAGATAACCATAACTCATGTTGTTCAATAGAGCATAAGCAAAACTGTTATATCCTATAGCACCTGGAGTATTAACAACCACGCCGGCAACACCTTCGTTACCGTTAGCACCAATACCAGTAGGCCAGTTA
>JAHYIR010000039.1 GCA_019429305.1 Candidatus Cloacimonadota bacterium | reverse complement strand
CAATGCATCCGGTAGGAACTGATCTTCTGACTGCCTCATTTCGAGGTCATGGGTATAATGCAGTATCTTTGACTAAGGAAGATCAAAGCACCTTCCAAAGAGGTAAAAGCTGTCTTCGTGGTTCTGAATGTCTTCCGGCAGCAACTACTCTCGGATCTTTTCTCGACTATTATAATAATTACAAGGAGGAGGAGGATCAAGAAACCTCACTCTTTATGCCCTGTGCTTCCGGACCCTGCCGATTTGGGCAATACAGCACTATTCATCAGATGGTTCTGAATCGTCTGCAGATAAACACCTCTCTGCTTTCTTTTAACTCAGAAAACAACTATCGAGAGATTTCGGGAAGTTTACGATTATTGATCATGAAATCGATCATAATTACTGATATTATAATCAAACTTGGTTGCAGAGTACGTCCCTACGTTGCCGAACCACAAAAAGTCGATCATATATTGAAGGAGTATACAGAGATTCTTGTTCAATCTCTCGAAAGGAAAAACAGTCTGAAGAAAGTATTGAGATTATTAGGTAATGACTTAAAAAGCATAAAACCTAATCTAACTAATTCAAAACCACTTGTAGGAATTGTGGGAGAGATATATGTTAGAAGTTCACCCTTCTCTAATGATAATTTGGTCAATAAAATTGAACAACATGGTGCTGAAGTTTGGCTCTCTCCTTTTATGGAATGGTTTCATTACACTGCTTGGTTAAAAAGTAAGAAAAATAACAGTATAGTTGAGAAATTTACAGATCAGGTGACTGGAAGTATTGTGTTATATATCGAAACTGGCTACTATAAAATATTTAATGATTTTCTGAAAAACCGTATTGAACCAACAACAGAAGAGATTATTGAACTGGCAGAGCCATACATATCATCTTCGATCAGAGGAGAAGCTATTTTAACAATCGGAAGAACGATCAACTTTATTAGAGAGGGAGCTAAATTGATTGTAAATGTAGCTCCCTTTAGCTGTATGCCCGGTAATATAAGTAGTACTATCCTCCGAAGAATTTCTGAAGACTACTCTATACCGATTATTTCTCTATATTATGATGGATTTACGAACTTTGATCAACAACTTAAGACCTATCTGAATAACCTCAAATAGATCTCAATCACTGAAAAATAGTTCGCAATAACTATTCCATCATTTTCTGTAATTGTTCTGTTATAATTTCTAATCTCTCGATTTTCTGATCTGTTTCTGGATCGATCTCATTCATCTTAGCCATGAATAATGCATCTAACTGTTCCTGACGATCTTGTACTTCACTATCATCTAGCACAGACTCTATGTAGGGCTGTAACTCTTGGTTTAGTTGTTGAAAGCGTGGTTGCAGCTCAACCTCTTTAGACCGATCCTCTTTATCTCGGGCATCTTCAAGCTCTGAAATAATGCTATTCCTTTCTCTTACTACCTCTGCTACTTCCGGACTTAAAGCTATCAATTTCTGGTCAATATATTCGGAAAATTGTTCAGATTTTTCTATTATTTCTGGATCCTGCATTACTGCTTGATGTGTTGCCTGAAGTTGTTGGCTTATTGCCATGTATTCTTCGTAAAGTTCCTGAAAACCTTCCGGCATTTCTTGTGCAAAGATTATCCCAGTGGATAAGAGAAACAAAACCACTAATGTCATTCCTATCATTTTTTGTAAACCCATCTTATTACTCCTTTTAGTTAATACGCAGCATTGGTTAAAATCTTTCATTCAAACAATACCATCATTTATATTTTTCTCGGCAAAAATATTCATCCTTGCTTCATTTTTCTGCTCTTGGGGGCTAAGATCGAATTAGTCCTCTCTACTTAGGTAGATAAAAGCTCTGAATATCCTTATCGTTAATTTTGTTTATTTATTTGATTACTTTATAAATGTCAAGCTTTTAATTGAAAACCATGCATCCCCCCATTTTTACAGCAACTAAGTATTGTCATCTTGACTGAACAACCTTCCTTTGTCATCTTGACTGAAGCCAAGCGAAATGGAGAGATCTCAACACCGACTCAAATAAAAAAAAGCAAAATTATGTATGCTTAGCTAAAATCAGTGATGAGATGCCTCGACTTCGCTCCTCATGACAAAGAAAAGAGGAAGTTTCTCTGGGTGAGAATGTACTTCAAAAAGTTTTCTGAATGGGTTGTCTTCTTAAGATTTTCACATCAATAAATCGCAATAAACAGTAACGGTGAAACCATTCCTACATTTTGTAAATGAATTTTTGGGAGAATGGGTGTTTAATTGAAAACTAAATCAGTATTATATATCGAGATGAACTAATAAAGATATCTTGACTGTTTAGATCATTACCCCATTAGTATGAATAGTAATAGATAATATACTTCAGAGGAGATAACTCATGCAAGACAGATTCTTAACAAGATTAGATGAAAATCGCTGGGAAATCCCTCAAAGTGATGAGATGAGGGTTGCAGGCAGGATATATGCTAACTCTCGTTTGGCAATGCTTCTTTCCAAAGATAACTCCTTGAAACAGGTTAGAAATGTTGCCATGTTGCCGGGAATAGTTGGTTATTCAATTGCCATGCCTGACATACATGAAGGGTATGGTTTCCCTATTGGTGGAGTAGCAGCCATGGATTATGAATCGGGAGTAATATCACCCGGAGGAGTAGGTTACGATATCAATTGTGGTGTTCGACTGATCAAAACAAATCTTTTTTTGCATGAGATTAAGGAAAGATTAAAAACGGTTGTTGATCGGTTAAATAATGCTATACCAACCGGAGTTGGTTCTAAAGGTGCTATTCATAAACTCTCTTTGAAAGATTTAGAAAAGATCATGGTCCGTGGAGCTGAATGGGCTATAGAGAATGGTTTTGGCTCTGGAGAGAGTCTGGAATATATGGAGGAGAAAGGTGCCATGACCGGAGCTAATCCCGATTTTATTAGTAATAAGGCAAAAACCAGAGGCATCGAACAGATGGGGACTTTAGGTTCAGGTAATCATTTCATTGAAATTGGTTGCATAAATCAAATCTATGATGAAACCGTGGCTAATTATTTAGGATTGCAATTAAACCAAATAGTAATCTTGATACATAGTGGTTCCAGAGGTTTTGGCCATCAAATATGTGATGATTATATAGGAGAGATGAAAAGAAACCGACGTCAGGAAGACTTCTACCTTCCGGATACTCAATTGATCTCCACTTTTATTAGTTCACCTCTGGGAAAGAAATACTATGCAGCCATGGTTTGTGCTGCCAATTATGCTTGGTCTAACCGTCAGGTTATGATGGCTCTGGTAGAGAAAGAGCTGTTAGAAGCACTTAAAATCTCAGAGAAAGAGCTGGGTTACACCCTCATTTACGATGTTAGTCACAACATTGCAAAAATTGAAGAACACACTTTCGAGGGAGAAAAGAGAAAACTCTGTGTACATCGCAAAGGCGCTACCCGTGCCTTTGGTCCTCATCACCCCTTGATACCCGTTAAATACCAATCTATTGGGCAACCGGTTATCATCCCCGGTGATATGGGCAGATATAGTTATCTCTGTCTGGGAACTGAAGCCGGAATGCATGAAACTTTCGGTTCTTCTTGTCATGGTGCAGGTCGAGTAATGAGTCGTAAAGAAGCATTGCGAACCTCTTCACCAGATAAAGTTTTACAAGAAATGAAGCATAAGAATATTCTAATTCATTCTGCTACTAAAACCACTTTAGTAGAGGAAATGAGCTCTGCCTATAAAGATGTAAGCGCTGTTGTTGATACTATGACTGATTGTGGCTTACTAAAAAAAGTAATTATGATGAAACCTATTGGGGTTATAAAAGGTTAGCTATCTTATCTGGATATTGTTTGCTCTAACTCATAAAGGATCTTATTGAGAGCATGACTATCAAAAGGTTTTAAAAGCACTGCTTGAAATCCATAATTTTGATAATCTTTGACAATACCATCATTTTTTGCATGTCCTGTAGAAAGAACAACAAAAACTGTCGGATCTATCGCTTTGAAATCTTGAATTATCTCATTGGCTCCCTTTCCACCGGGAATAGTTAAATTTAGTATTGCCATATCATGTTTCTTTATCTCTTTGTTTTGTAGATGATTATCAAAGGTCTCCTTGAATATAGTCAGTGCTTGTTCTCCATCAACAGCTGGATCAACTTCATATCCATAAGATTCGAGAAAACTCCCCAAAATAGTCCTAACATCCCTTTCGTCATCCATTATCAATATTTTTCTCCCACCGACCGGTTTAGGTAATAACTCTTTTTCTTTTTCAGTTTCTACTGTTTTAGTTGAAATAGGCAAATAGATTGAGAAAGTTGAACCTTTATCGACAATTGATTCTATAAGTATATGCCCACCATGTTTTCTGATAATACTAAAACTTGTCGTCAAACCCAAACCAGTATGCTTCTCTTTTGTAGTAAAGAAAGGATTAAAAACTTTAGTTAAATGCTCATTGGAAATACCAACACCTTCATCTTTAATTGATATCGTGATATAGTCACCCGGGTTCAAAGCGATATTATCTCGACTCTTTATAGAGCAGTTATGAGCCGTTATAGTTATCTTGCCCCCTTTGGGGGAAGCTTCTGCAGCATTTAAGACAATGTTATTTATCACTTGGCTTATCTGTCCCTCATCAACCTCTACGGTATCTAATTTGTCATCAATTTTGAACTTACATTCCATATTGGTGCCTGTTATAGCAAATGTTGCTGAGTCCATGATCAATTCCTTGATCGAAGCTGCTCTTTTTAACGAACCGGATCCTTTAGAAAAACCGAGTAGTTGCTGAGTGAGATCACGCGCACGTGAACAAGCTTTTTCTGCTTCAGCAAGATTAGTAGTTAGTTTAATTTCATTATCTTTTGATATCTGAGCTAAAGAAATATATCCAACAATAGCGGTTAGTATGTTATTGAAATTGTGTGCAATACCTCTGGCGAGATAACCGATCATTTCTAATTCCTGTACCTTGATCAGTTCATCATTAAGCTGTCTTTCATGTGTTATATCACGGGCTATTCCGATTATTGCAATTGCGTCACCATTATCATCACGCACTAAAGAAGTTGATAAATTTATTAACATCTCTGAACCGTCTTTTCTCACATTCAATACTTCTCCTTTCCAGCCACCTTCTAAAGTTTGTTGCAAAATCTCAGTTAATAACTCTGGGGAGATGTTTTTTGATCTTAGAATTGCCGCAGATTTTCCAAATATCTGTTCTGATTCATACTGATAGGTTCTCAAAAACGCCGGGTTAGCATAAATGATCTTATCTTCCATATCTGTGATAAAGATACAATCATTCGCATTTCTCGTCGCTGTGGCTATCATACGTACTTCATCCTCTATCCGTTTCTGATCGGAGATATCATTGAAAATAATGGAGAGAGAATTAAAATTACCATCTTCATCATTATGAGAAATCGCTGAAAAACGGAGTATTAATTTTCGACCATTGAGAGTATTTATGTTAACTATAAATCTACCACTCCCTTTCTCTTTACAAGCCATTATCTCAGTCAGAAAAGAATCCAAACTCTTATCATCAATGAAATTGAACAATGACTTGCCGATCAAACCTTCTTTTTCAACGCCAAAAAGCTCTTCTGCCGCTTTATTAGCAAAAGTAAAGGTAGAGTTTTTATCAATTATCGCTATCCCTTCAATCTGTTCTTCAACAATCGTCCTAAACATCGTATTATCATTCATAGTATCTCTATCCTCTCCTTGTATAAATCATTCCTTATCAAAAGCTACTTAGCTCTATACTTCAACATCATTAACTCTTTATTGTGAGTCGTTTTTAGTCAAGTTGATTCAGTTTATAAATATTTTAATAACTCTAATTTTGTTATCTTGTCAATCAAAAACTAACTTCTTGTTGTGCTTATTGGAATTGTTCAGAGATAAGTGTTGTTTAGATAATACTGAAGGAAATGGCTGGGATGAGAGGATTCGAACCCCTACAAACGGAACCAGAATCCGTTGTCCTACCTTTAGACGACATCCCATAATGGCTGGGCCGGGAGGATTCGAACCCCCGAATGCATGGACCAAAACCATGTGTCTTACCACTTGACGACGGCCCAGTTTATTTTATACTGGCGGAGAGGGTGGGATTCGAACCCACGGTGAAGTTTAACCCCCACACGCGCTTAGCAGGCGCGCACCTTCGGCCAACTCGGTCACCTCTCCGGATAAGATTATTATGGCGGAGGATGAGGGACTCGAACCCCCAAGGGATAAACCCGGCGGTTTTCAAGACCGCTGCCTTGCCAATTAGGCTAATCCTCCATTGAGTAATCTTTTCAATTTGATGGTCAAACTAAAAACAGCTCTTATTGTGTCAATTCATTTTTCCTGACTTGCAGAATAAGCTTAAACATACCCGAACTCTTTCAGGGCATTTCTTTTTTTCCGCCAATTAGCTTTCAGTTTGACCCATAATTCTAATTTAACTCTTTTACCGGTAAACTTATAGATCTCTTTTTCAGCTGCTTGCCTGACACTCTTGATCTTACTACCGTTCTCTCCGATAAAGATGATCTTCTGTGATTTCCTTTCCAGCCAGACATTAGCCATAATTTCTAATTTATTAGGTAGCTCATGATAAGATTCTATAGTTACAGTACTACTATACGGTATTTCATCCTTGAACTGCAGAAATATTTGTTCCCTGATAATCTCTTGGGCAAAGAATCTCATTGGTAGATCGGAAAGATTTTCAGGATCATAGAAGGGAGGAGAATAGGGTAGATAGCGTTGAATATGTTCTATCAGATCTGCAAAATCGTGATCTTGGGTCGCTGATATACACGTTACTATATCAAAACCGTTTTCTTTTAGCTTCTCTTTAGTTTGCAGCAGATCTTCCGAAGTGAACAAATCTCTTTTATTGATCAGGGCCATCTTAGGTATTTTTACTCTCTTCAAGATAATCGACGATACCTTGATATCATAATCTGTCGGATAATTATTGTCAGTTATGTAGATAATAACATCAGCATCATTAAGGGAAGTAGTGATCTTATTAATCATTTGTTGATGTAATTCATATCGTGGTTCAAGAAAACCAGGTGTATCTAAAAAGACTATCTGGGCTTTATCGTTTGAATAAATCCCCTTTACAGTGTGCCGAGTAGTCTGAGGACGGGGAGAAACAATAGAGAGCTTTTCTCCAACCAGACGATTCATCAGAGTTGATTTTCCTACATTTGGTTTGCCGATAATCACAGCAAATCCACACTTATAATCAGCTGAATAAGATGCCATCAGATTACCTGAGAGCAAAGATCCGAAAGAGCATTCTTTCTACCAAGAGTGCTTCTTCCAAATTAATTGATTTTAGTTCCGTATCGGTCTCTAAAAGAATTGAGAATATTGACGGGATAATAGATAATGGATATCTTTTGGCATATTGCAGGTGATTTCTTCGATAGGAGGTATAGATATCAGCTAAGTGTTTTGCCACTATCTCTTCATCTGAAATCTTCTTTGCTTTAAGAGCATTTATTCTCCAGAGTTGAACGAAAAATCGAAGCAGCATAGATATGACGAAAACTGCAGTTTCCTTATTATCCATTAAGTTCTCGACAATAATAAAAGTCTTTCGCATGTCCCTCTCCCCTACTGCATTGAGCAAATCAAAGACAGAATAAGTTTTGGAATATCCTGTACTGATCTGTACATCCGATACTGTTATCCGCTTAGTATTGATAGAAAAGAGGAGTAATTTCTCCAACTCACTCGCAGCTGTCATATAATCCATTTCAACTCGATTAACAAATAAAAGAGCAGCATCTTTATCAATTGTTTTATTCTGATTGTTAATCTCTCCATTTATCCAAGGCAACATCTCTTCAGGTCGATAAGGACTTCTACAGTTTATAATCGGTCCTAATTGGCTTATCTGTTTGGCTATTTTCAAACGGTTGTCAAAGCTGTCAGCAATGAGTATAACTATACTAAAAATCTCGTTCTGAGTCAAAAAATCGATTATTTTTTGCTGATTCCCTGTCTTAAGACTATCGAATTTCCGCAAAATTACAACTTTCTCTTCTGATAAAAAAGGTCTAGTACTTACAGCATCAAGAAAATCTACAATGCTACAATCATCCCCATAGAAGATCACCAAATCAAAATCACGTTGTTCTTTTGGTATAACTTCATCGACTATCGTATTATATACTTTGCGTTTTAAATACTCTTCGGTCCCATAAATGTAATAAAAACGCGATATTTTGTCCTTATTGAAAGAGCTGACAAACGCTTGATAAGTCAGATTTTTAGCTGTTGCAGGCATTTAACACTATCCTTTAAGTATATAGATAATGACCACGACAGCCAGAGCCCAGACATAAAATGAAAAGTACTTCAGTTTTTTCGTTTGGATCAATTTCATCAAAATAGAGATAGCAAGGTATCCTGTGATAAAGGCGGCTAAAGATCCAAGAACATAGCCCAATAAATGTTGGCTTTGTATTTCAGTGAAAGATCTTAGATCGTAGATAGTAGCCCCTAAAATAGCTGGAATTGCCAGCAGAAAAGAGAACTTAGCAGCTTCAATTCTTTTCAATCCCACGAAAAGACTGGTAGCGATGGTTGAACCGGAACGAGATATCCCAGGTATAACTGCAAAAAACTGACTAATACCGATTATCATAGCTCTCCATATACCTGTTTGATGCATCTCTCGCGTTCTTTTTGGTATCAGATCACTGATAAACAATATAGCTCCTGTTACTATTAGCATAAAAGCAACAAAAAAAGCTTGTTCGAATAGAGCGGCTATAGATGAGGCGAATAGTAAGCTCGGTACACCTGTAACAACACTTCCAATAGCAAGGTACAGTATCACTTTTCTGTCTCTGACCCTACCTTCTGAATTATCTTTAAAATAGTATAAGGAAGATAATAATCTCCAGATATCTTGACGAAAATAGATGAGTACTGCAATTAATGTAGCGAAATGAACTACAATGTTAAAGGTCATTCCCAGATCTTCTAATTGCAGAAATTCTTGGGCGAGTACTAAATGCCCTGAGCTGCTCACCGGTATGAATTCGGTCAAACCCTGTATAATACCCAAAATTATAGCTTTAATGTTAAAAAACATCGATCACCTAACTTAATGAATTTGTACTACAAAATTTCCGGCAGGTCTGAGATGAAGAGTCGAGAAACCGGAACTATCTCAAAGCCCATTCTTTTTGCTTCTTCGACAAACAGATTCAGCATCTGCAATCTTTGTCTATCAGAACAATGAGTAATCACGATTACATGTCTCTTATCTTTTAGGTTATTCAGTTGTCTTAATCTTTCTCTTAATGTTTGTTCAGAACTATCCGGATCATCAAGAAAGAGATCACGTTGTGAAACAGGAACATTCAATCTCTGAGCTACTTGAACAGCTACTGTATGATGTGTTGTTCTGCTATCGATAAAGAACAGATCATGTCTTGCTAAAGCTGTCAAGACGGCAGTCATTACCCTTTCATCGGCAGTAGCTAAACTCCCCATGTGGTTATTAGCCCCTACAACTCGAGGTAAATGCCTGACATAGCCATCAACAAGTCGGCTAATTTCTCGATCATTATGTTCGACCAGAATAGGATTATTTCCGGGATTAACCCGAGGATAATTCAATGGTTCCATAGGTATATGTAAGATAACTTCTCTACCGCTAGCTGCTGCTCTATCCATAACAGTCCTGGAGAATCTTAAATCAGGGAGAATAGAAAATGTGATATTGGGATCGGTAGCCAAAAATTCATCTAATAGAGAACCAGCAAACTCGCCAAAATCATCTACAATAATTGCCAATTTAGGTGCTTTAGAAGGATAACTACTTGTTCGTTCGAAGTATAATCTGACTATGATCTCTTTATCTGCTTTTGGGTCTTTGATCCTCAATACTTGAGCAGTACCACCCGATGCTTCTGTTCCAGAAAGTATCTCTCCCCCTGCCATTTCTACCTGACCGGTAACTATCATATTGGCAAAAACAAGGTCTAATTCATCAGGATTAAGAGCTATAGAGATGTAGATCCCATCTTCACGAATATTTTTCCTATAAAGTCTTTCCGGTACACCCAACAGACCTGCTGCATGTTTTATGGCGGCTTCAACTTTCGTTTCTACTACCACTACCTCATCAGGATCACGGTCCCTCTTTTGACAATTGGATATCATGGTCACTAATACTATTGCCAAGATCAATAGAATAACTATCAACCAGAGATAAGAACGTCTTTTTGGAGAGTTTTTTCTCTCTTTTTTTACTGGTTTTCGGGTTTTG
>JAHYIR010000038.1 GCA_019429305.1 Candidatus Cloacimonadota bacterium | reverse complement strand
GAGAAAAGATTTAGACGCTCCCGCGGAAGGAAAGCAAGCATTGGACCACGAATGAACACGAATAAAAAACAATAGACACGGATAAAAAACAAAAAGGATCTTGTAATGCATTGTAGGGGCGACCGGTGGTCGCCCTTTTTTAATGCTCCGGCATGCTACTCATCACTAACGTTCCGGGTTTTTTGAAGAGTATAGCAAGCTTTAAAGATCATGCCCTGTAGGGGTATGTCATAAGATAACCAGATACTTCAGTGTCTGGAATAGGATGGATCTATTACCGCCAGCCATTCAATGGGTCTTCGGCCCATTGCCTGCGACTAAGCAGGCTATCATATGGCACCGATGACTTCGTCGAGCTCGGTAGCAGCCACAATGAAGCAATTTCCTCGGTTCACGAACCGCCTTTTTCTTCACAGATTAAAGTATATGTCACAGTAAATTAACACATTACTCGCACAAATTATAGTATCTATTCTTGACAATAGTCCTTGGATTATCAACAAGTAGACAGCAAAAAATGACGAGGTTAGCTTGAAGGGAATTAGTTATCTATATTGTTTCATAGCTGTTTTTTTCTTTTCTACCAATGAGTTAGTAGGTAAACTGATTGGAACTGGTATATCACCGGCAATGATAACAATAGTCCGTTTTCTAATCGGTTTTATTGTTCTCTTGCCATTTACAACTTTTTTTGAAAAGAAAGGATCGCTTACCTTGAATCTAACCGATATTATAAGAATTAGTCTCCCGGGGATAGTCAATGTTGTCGGAGCAATGCTTTTCCTGCAACTGGCAGTTTACTACGGAAAGGCATCAACCAGTGCCATCTTGATCAGTAGTAATCCGATCTTTGTTTATTTTTTTGCGACTGTTATCCTGAAGGAACGACTTTCCAGGGGAATGCTTTTAGGCATAGTTCTTGGTTTTTCGGGAATCATCTTTGTTATCAGGGGAGATTTACCCTCGCTAGTTACAGGTACCAACCCCTCTTTAGGTCTCTTTTTTGGAGTTTTGGCATCAGTTACTTTTGCTCTGTTTACTGTCTTAGCGAAAAAACAGATCCTGATCTATGGAAATCTTCTGTTTAATGAAGTTTCTTTTGTTGTTGGCGCTCTGGTATTACTCGTTGTTAGCATCATCATCGGTCTTGATATGACGTTTGTTATTAACGGAACTAACATAAAATATATCATCTATCTCGGCTTGTTCGTCACTGTGGCTGCTTATGTTTTTTACTTTGCCGGGCTGAAGAATATATCAACCGGTAACGGTTCAATGATTTTTTTTCTTAAACCCTTTCTGGCTTCTGGATTATCTTGGTTGATCTTGGGAGAAAAGATCTCCGCTTTACAGTTTGTGGGGATTGTTCTGATCCTTGGAGGGATTTATCGGTGTATTGTTGATGAGAAAGGGCGAGGAAGAGAGTTAGTAGGGAGTAAATAGTAGGTAGGTAAGTAAAAATCGGAAGAAGGATAGCAAGTCCATTGGAAGCAAAGCAAGCAATTATTAACCACGGAGGCACGGAGGGCACAGAGGACAGGGAGAAAAGATTGAGACACTCCAGCGGAAGGGAAAAATCGCTAGAGAGAGGGAGAGACTAAGAGACTGAGCGAAAAAAAAGTAAGTAGTAGATAGTATGTAGTAAGTAGAAAAAGACCGGAAAAAGGATAGCATACCTTGAACAGTAGGTATAGAGCTCCGTACCATTTAGATGGGTGGTGGATTTAGATAATCCTGATCCCAGACACTGAAGTATCTGGTTATCTTATGACATACCCCTACTGGGCATAATTTTTAAAGCTTGCTATGCCACCCGCCGGTTTTTTTCAGGTCACTGGCAACAGGACACAGATCACTATTTTTCTGCTTTGCTGCCAATGAACTTGCTATTTCTTACTCCAGCAATTTTTCAACTGTTTGCCGGCAAAGTCTATCAGCTTCCTGTTGGTCGCTGCTTTCTACATAGACACGAATGATAGGTTCAGTTCCTGATTTACGAATATGAATCCAATGTTTATCACCAATGATCTTCAGTCCGTCCGTCTTATCGAGTTGCCGGTCATGGAATATCTTTTCGGCTTTAAACATAATATCATCAATACGTTGAGGTTCTACTTCTATCTTATCTTTGCAGATGTAATACTTAGGCAAGTGAGACACTATCTGTGCAAGGGATTCTCCTTTTTCTGCCAAGAGGGCGAGGATAATAGCCATTCCTGCCGGTGCATCGCGAGTATAATGCACTTCTGGACAAATAATGCCTCCATTTCCTTCACCTCCTATGGGACTTCCTATCTCCAGCATCTTCTTACCGACATTTATTTCTCCAACTGGAGTGCGATACACTTTAACTCCATACTCAGCCGCTATATCGTCTATACCCATAGAGGTAGATAGGTTAGTGACCATATCCCCTTTTGTCTTACTGAGAATATATTTAGCTGCCAAGAGTAGACTATACTCCTCGCCGATAGCTTCCCCTTTCTCCGAAACGATAGACAAACGGTCAACATCGGGATCGGTAGCAAAACCGATATCGGCATTGTGCTTTAATACACTCTCTGATAATTGTACTAAATTCCGTGCTAATGGTTCGGGATTATGGGCAAATATTCCTGTTGGTTCACTATTGATCTCTATCGTTTGACATCCCAGTTCTTTGAGAAGAGCCGGTGATATGGTTCCTCCGGCTCCGTTAACCGAATCGATAACGACCTTGAACTTTTTCGCTCTGATCGCTTCGATATCAAGATAGGATATGGTTAGGATCTTTTCGATATGTCTCAGAGAGGCATCATAATAGCATTCAACACCTTTTAGCTCTTGCCAAGAGCCATAAGTTATTGGTTTTTCGAGAGTTGCCAGGAACTTTTCTGCCTGTTCCGGGAAAAGAAACATTCCGTTTTTTCCACAGAGTTTGAGGGCATTCCATTCGGCAGGATTGTGAGAAGCAGTGATACATATACCACCCTCAGCTTCAGATTGTTCAACTGCTAATAAGAGAGTGGGAGTGGATACAATACCGAGATCTATGACCGAACTTCCGACACTTAGCAAGCCGGATATTACCGCATTCAGGATCGTTTCACCGCTGGTGCGAGAATCACGACCAACTATAATCGTTTTCCGCTTGCAAAAGATCCCGTAATGGGCTGCATATTTAAGAGCTATTTCCGGAGTTAGGGTATCGCCAAAGATACCTCTGATCCCGGAAAGACTGACCATTAGTTTGTTCATATTAACACCTCAGAGTGCATTGTTTATTTTACACTAATGCGAATTGACCTTCTTATTGTAACCATGAGTGGTTACTGAAGCTATGTTAATTAACTCCTTACACTTCCTCCTTTGTTGGCTTCGCCGAGCTCGGAAGCAGCCACAAAGAAGGAATTTCCTAGGTTCGACACATTCTGTATTATAGGCTTTAGTTTTTGCCTTTCTTATCATTTCAGACCGGCTGAAGCCGTTGATACTGCCGGCTAAACATCCCTGAAAGCAAGCTTTCGCAATTGAAAATGAAAAGTGTATAATACGACTGTCACTCTGAGTGGCACTTGGAATAGCTTCATACTTTTCTATCCAAGTGTTGTATCGAAGAGCGACATTATAAAAAAGATCATTGAATACACTTCCTCCTTCGATACATTCTGTCGTTAAGTGTAGCAAGAAGAATCCAACAGAACACTCAGGATGACAGTTGTCTTGAAGACTACATTCTTGATCAACACCATCAATACTTAGATTACTTTTCATGTAAAGCCAGCGTTCCAATATCCTTGACATTTCTTCTAATTAGTTTTTCCCGTAACCCATGACACATAACACTAAACTCTACTTTTATCTGTGTGTATCTGTGGTCCAATGCTTGCTTTGCTTCTTTTAGTTATCAGAATTCTTCATTAATACTGATATAGTACGTCGGCTTACTTGTATTTTCTAAATCGGTACTCCAAGCGACATCGAATTTCAGGACAAAGAATCCGAGATTGACCCGTGGTCCGAGCCCAAACCCAAGTACCAGATCTTTTAATCTTCCGTCTGAAGCGCCCTTAAAATCTTTATGATTATCCCACACGGCACCAAAGTCGGTATATACGCTACCCCGTAGCTGGTACAATGTCATGGGTAATGGAAAAGCCATTCTTAATTGATCTATAAAGGGAAATCTCAGTTCTAGGGTTGATACAGCTTTCTTATGACCCCGTTGCTCTTCAGTCAGTCCGCGAATACCATGATATCCATCAAGCCGGAAAGATTGTGGTCTATCACCATTACTGAAACCTGCAAACAGCCGAGCAGCTAATGAATAGCGTTTAGCAAAAAGGGTATAGCTTCTCAGATCGGTATGGGCAGTAAAGTAGTTATGATAATCAGTAGCAAAAGAGCGGTTTAGAGCCAGATAGGCTCTCCAGCCACTGAGCGGACCAGTAACTCCCCAGAGGATATTATCATGGACTATCCTGATCTGAGGAGAATAGATCAGGTCTTTATCGGTTCCTATCTCTTCCCATACGCCAACATAGGGATTCCATATTTCGTATAACTCAGTTCTACTATAGAGCAGATTTTCAAAATCGAGACGCCAGAACCGATTTAAGGGATAACGAAATAGGGTATAAATGCCGACATCGTTTTCTCTGACATTGATATATACATTAGGAACTGGATAGTAATAGAGAATATCATCGGTGAGATAGAATCCACCAAATCCGATATCTATTCTACGCGGAAGATAGAGATAAGTGAAAATGAAGTCGGAATCTTTAATTTTTCCGGCAATACCCAACTGGATACCGATCGTATGGTCTCCCATGACATCACTCAATCCGAGTTGCAGAGTAGCATACGTACCATACGTTGAAGAATAAGCTGCTCCACCCCAGAGCCGGTCGAGATAAAATCTAACCCGATAGGGCTCAATAGCTGGAACTTTAATCTCCTCCGGTCTCTTATCGAGAGTTATATCTCGTCTCACTCGGAAAAAGCTGGTTTCGGTTCTTTCGATATCATATTCTCTGTTTGATCTACGTCCCTCTTCATCGCGTCTTCCATAAAACTTAAAACGATATAAACTAAATCGTTCTGTGAAATCGTCTATTAACTCAACTTCCTGAGGAAAACCGTAATCCTGATAATCAAGATTAGCCAGTGGCTGATTAGCGAAATAGATATCCCAACCGTTATTATAAAAGGCAGAAAAAATTAGATGAGAGTCATTATAATTCAGATCACCACTGAATACCCCGTTCAAAGTACGGGTTACATGTGCTCTTTTACCGTTTTCGAGATCTATAATATGAAAATTGTTAACATCATATTCTTCCGAGATAAAAAGGATCTTCGTGCCGGTTGAATCCCATGCAGGTGAATGATTGCTAAATTCGTCAGTTGTGACCTGATAGAATTTCTCTTCATTGAGATCATAATAATAGATCTGATCGGTCAGCCGGTTAAAGATGTGTTCATATTTATGTTCCGGGGAAATAGTTCTTTCAGATGAAAAGACGATCTTGGTTCCGTCAGGAGACCAACGGGGTTGATGATCATAGTATTGATCAGTAGTTATCTGAGTAATTTCTCGCGTTTGAATATCCATGTAATAGATATTATTGCGCATCTCTTTCTGCCCTGAAAAAACAATTCTGTTCCCTTCGCGACAGATATCTATCTCATAGATAGCATCGAAATCGTACATTTCATGTGCTTCCAGTACTTTGCCGGTCGTAACATCGGCAATATAGATAACATCACCTGCCTTTGTTTTAGCCACGAAAGAAAAGCGTCTACTATCGGGAAACCAACTGATATTATTTCTCAGAAAGTGGAACTGCTCAAACCGTCCGGTAGTTTCCCCTCGCAGAATTAACTGCTCTTCAAAAATATCAATAGGGTATCCTCGCCAGATGCTCATTCTTTGGTTTCGGTTCGAAAAATAAAGATAATTTCTCCCATCCGGTGAGAAACGGGGAGCAAAATTGAAATATGACCCATCTTTATTGTGGTCGGTGCGTCTTTCATATTTTTCATAGGGAACAGTATGGGTCTGTAGATAAGGGGTATATTTTCGTAAAAGATGATTACGCCAACGGTTCTGTAAAGATTCAAAAGTCATCCCGAAAACTCGCTGTGTGGCATTATCAATAGAACCGGCTGTGCGGGTAGCAAAGAAATAGCGCATTACGTATTCCCTGCCATAGGTTTCGTCTATATAAGTTAAAAAAGATTCACCGAGACGGTAGGCATAATAACCACCAACAATTTCCAATTGATAGAGATAACTATTAAATACCATATCCATGATAAACATGTTGTTATAGTTATCTTCACCACCGATAGCGAGATATTCCGGAAGTCCCTCCTGAAACCAGAAAGGGAAAGTCATCCGCGGTAGATTAAAGAAACGGGAAGCTGTAAAATCACTATCCATTGCATTGATGTAGGCATGGGTCAATTCGTGGATCAGGGTCTCTTCCAGTTTTTTATAACTACCATCATAGGGAATGACAACTCTATTATGAAGCGACTCAGTGAAGCCACCTACTCCTTCCGATAGAAGTTGATAGATGATATTAGTGACCTGAAATTCACGGTGTGACTCGTAAAAGATCAAAGGTATTCTGGTATACAGCGGTGTCTGAAAAGCATCTTGCAGATAATAGTATGCCTCTTCCGCCATCAGGGCAACTGTTTGTCCAAATTCATCAGCACCTTTGGGAAAATAGATATCAAAATGAATGGTCTGCATTACTGACCATTCCAGTTTTTCAACTTGAACCTTATTCTTGCCAAAGGTATAACTTAACAACGGTATTATCAAGAGAAATGATAATAAGACAATTAGTAAACTTTTCTTGATCAATGAATCCTTCATATTTATTTAACTCTCTTTATCTTCCTATCTTACTATTTTAATTTACATCTTCAGTCGGTGTTCCAAATCTTGCTCTACTTCCAATGGACTTGCTACCCTTTTCTCCTTCGATACATTCTGCTGCCAGTTAAAGCAAGAAGCTCTCAGCAGAACACTCAGGATGACAATAATTAGTAACATAGACTTTAGTCTGTGCCTTATTACCCTTTTCCAGACCGGCTAAAGCCGGTGAACCAGCCGGCTAAAGCCAGCGTTCCGATAATTTCATACACTTATTTCTAATACATTTTTTATCCGTTTAATCTATTTTTGCCGTCAAATCCGTGTTCTATGTTCTTCCTGCTATTCCTTCCGCTGGAGCATCTCAATCTTTTCTCCGTGTCCTCTGTGCCCTTTGTGCCTCCGTGGTTAATGTTTTTTCAACTTGCTTTGCTACCAAAGGACTTGCTTCTCCTTCCTTTGGCTTCACTAATAGCTAGTACCTGATAACTAATAACTCTTTTTAAAATAGTCTAAATTGAAAGTACCTTCTCGGATTCTGCCTGATATCATAGAGTAGAGAATCTATCTGCGCTGTAGAATCCAACAGCTTGTCATAAAGCTCTTTTTCGGTTAGTAGATAGTGCAAAGTACCATCTTCATCGTTCAATTTGGTTACTAAGGGTTCAATATTATCGAGCAGATTATTCAGCTTTTGCAGAATATCCTCTAAATCATCAACACCTTGGGAGATATTCTGGAAAGTACTTCTAATATTGGTTTCTTCATCACTGAAAATTGCATTTAATTCACTCGTAGTTTGATTGAGATTAGTGACAATACCTTCAATCTCATCGTAATTATCGCTGAAAAATTTGTCCAGCGACTCCATTACTTTTTTGGAGGATATCACTGTATCATGCAGATTGGTAAACAGTTCATCCTGCATCGCTATTCTAGTTATCATCTGATCCAAATTACTGATAATGCCATCAATTCTAGGAATAAGGGACGATAGACCGGCAAGATTCTGGCCGCTAAATATATGACCTTGCGGCATCATTTTCGGTGAAATGCCCGGGATAATATCTACCTGACGATTACCCATCAGATCAGAATCACTGATATAGAATTTGGTATCGATCGGTAACTGGAAATCAATATCGACCAAAAGATTAAGGATCACACCTCTCTCAGTCATAGTGATGCTCTCGACTCTGCCACTTCTCACACCAAAGAGGGTTACATGATTGCCTGGCTCAATATTACCGGCATTGAGAAATCTAACCTGTATCAGAGTGTAACGCCCCTGATTAAACCAATCTCTTAGCCAGCCATAACCGACAAAAAGTATTATCAGGGCTAAGATCGTTACTATTCCAACCCGTAACTGAGTTGCTCTCTTATGAGGATAATATTCTGTCTCTTTCATCTTACCTCTTCCGGTATTTTTATAATGTTAACTATAATCTTGTTCTGAAAAGATAAGAAATATAAGGCGATATTGTTTCAAGTTTTTTCTTTCTAACTAAAGAATAGCAGGAAGATAATTGACCACGGAGGTACAGATAAAAGACTAGGTTTTAGATGTTAGGAATTTTGGGATAATATGGAAAAAAATAAATAGAACACGGATTTAACGGAAAAAGAAGATCAGACGGATAAAAAAGAAAAAGTGTATGAAGATATCGGAACGCTGGCTTTTGCTCAGTCTCTTAGTATTTTCTCTCTCTGTCGATTTTTCTATTCCGCTGAGGCATCTGTGTTAATCATTTTTCATTCGTGTTGATCCGTGGTTATTTTTTTAATCCTTTTTTTAAGATAAACCAGTAGAGCATTAATATCAGTATAATTCACCCCGGAGATCCTCGCTGCCTGCCCTATTGAAACTGGCTTGATCCGGTCCAGTTTCTCCCTCGCCTCTGTAGCAATAGTCTTGATCTCCATGTAATCCAGATCAGCTGGTATTGTAAGATTCTCAAACACTTCGAATTTTTTTATATCTTCGTCCTGTCTCTTGAGATAGCCTTCATATTTGATTTCCAGAGTTATTCTCTCTTGGATCTCAGGTGTGACATCTCGCGGAATATGATAACCATACTCCCTTAAGTCGCTATAATTAATATCGGGGCGTTTCAATATATTGATCAAACGGGTCGGTTCTTTGAGGTTATTGTTTTTATTTGTGTTCTTGGTTTTCAACTTCTCCAGTTCCCGCTCCATTATCTGTTGCACCTGTTGAAATCTTTGCCATCGTTGTTCAGATACCAGACCAAGCTTATATCCAATCGGCATCATTCTCTCATCGGCGTTATCCTGCCGTAAGGAGAGACGATACTCTGCCCGAGATGTGAACATCCTATAGGGTTCATGGGTCTCTTTGGTCACCAGATCGTCTATCAAGACCCCAATATAGCTTTTACTGCGGGAGAAGGTTAAGATCGGCTTTTTATCGAGACTGAGCACAGCATTGATCCCGGCGACCAAGCCCTGAGCTGCTGCCTCTTCATAACCGGAAGTCCCATTTATCTGTCCGGCAAGATATAGACCTTTGATCCGGTGAGATTCCATAGCTGCATCAATCTGACCCGGCAGTACAAAATCATATTCGATGGCATAACCGTAACGAATGACCTTTGCCTTCTCCAGCCCCGGTATCGAGGCAACTATCTCCTTCTGAACGTCAGGTGGCAGACTGGTTGAGATGCCGTTAACATAACCTTCATAAGTCCTGAGCCCCTCTGGTTCGACAAAGATATGGTGCCGTTCGCGTTCAGCAAAACGGACTATCTTATCCTCTATAGAGGGACAGTATCGGGGTCCTCTTCCCTCTATCTTGCCACCATATAGTGCTGAGCGGTGCAGATTATCCTTGATCAGTCGATGCGTTTCGGGAGTTGTATAGGTCATATAACAACTTACGCTGTTTTTGACCTTGATATCACGATAATAAGAGAACCCTTGTGGGGGTTCATCACCAGGTTGCTCGATGAGCTGAGAATAGTCCATCGTTCGCAGATCTATGCGTGGTGGTGTGCCTGTCTTGAATCTGCCTAATTCAAAACCCAATTGTTGCAATGAGCCAGAAAGATGCAGGGCAGCCGGTTCTCCCGACCTGCCACCACTATAACTGTTCGTGCCAATATGGATCAAACCATTGAGGAATGTTCCACAGGAAACGATCACTTTCGGAGCATAATAACTCTCGCCGAGATTGGTTTTGACTCCTGTAACCTGAGAATCGGTTACCAAGATCTCATTTACTTCCGATTCCTTCAGTTCTAAGTTTTCCTGCTCTTCAACTGCACATCGCATCTCGATAGAATATTGCAGACGATCATTTTGGGTTCTTGGTGCCCATACTGCCGGTCCTTTCTTTTTATTGAGCATGCGGAACTGGATACCTGTCAGATCGGCGATTCTCCCCATCTCACCACCGAGGGCATCTATCTCACGCGCCATGTGCCC
>JAHYIR010000037.1 GCA_019429305.1 Candidatus Cloacimonadota bacterium | reverse complement strand
CAGATTCAAAGATTGAAAAACGATTTAGTTAGAGTACAGTCCAAAATAGCTGACATTCAAAATGAGAGTACAAAAGTAAATAGTAATCTAGAAAAATATGAAAACAACTTAATAAAAGAACAAAGAAGAAAAAGATAGAATCAATAGCATTTAGCCTGAGACATTTTGGATTTCTAAAATGATTTCAAGATTATTGTAATAGACCAGTATCAGAAATCAATTGTTCTCGTTTTCATTAATTAGTTCAATGTGTTATTCTCAAATTGATTTTTCTTTCGAATATAAACTATCAATCGGAGATTAATTGCATAGAATGTTATAAAGTACTTTCAATGGATTGGAGAAGATGTGGGAGGTTACTTCTGTTTTTTCCAGAGCCTGTTAATGTATGAGCAGGTATTGAAACCGCATTTTTCATAAAAACCCAGATTTCTGGCAGGTGAGTTGAGCAGAATATATGAACGGTCTGATCGCTTCCCATGATATTTGACGCATTCCATGAGCATTTTACCGTAGCCACTGTTCCTGAAGTTTTCGTTGATAGCTACCGAAAAGAGCCTGCAATAATCATCCATAGATGCCAAGTAAACTGATCCGACAGTTTCTTCGTTCATTGTCATCCTGAAATGTCTGAATTTTTTTGTAAATAACAGATGCAATTTCTTGTCGATCGTTTCGAATTCGTCTTCAAGATAATAACCGCCGTCTATCTGCTCCTGCTTTAACAAGGCAATCGTTTCTTCATCGGTCATCGGGAGGAATTTGAATCCACCGGGAAGCTGACAGTCCTTTGTTTGCGAGATCAGAAAAGCTTCCTGCTGCAGGTAGTATCCCTTGTCCTCAATGATCTCCGAATACTCGTTTTTGAAGATAAAGGTTTCATCAAAGTCCATGTAAACAGGATCTTCAAGACCTTTGGTTTTATGAAGTTCTTCAATTGCCGAGATGGTGTTGCTCAATGATCCGGCACTATCAGCTTTGATCATGACAACTCGGTTGAAGTCACCGGACCATTTAACGTATTTATTCTCAAGAAGCGTAAAATTTCCATAATCTCTTATTTCACTTCCTCTGGCGAGTGTGTATTCGATCTCAGATTCAATGGCTTTTTTTGTCCAGTTAATCGACCTGTTCACTGTCATCTTGTATTCTCTCTCTTTCTGCGGATATTACTTTTTTTTGTAAGAATGACTCACAATATGTATTAAAATTCATTTTGATCAGGATCGATCCCCTTCTCAAGCTGAGAAGTCAGGTCGTTGATGAATCGAACCATGGGTGCTCCGGCGAGTACATCATGGTCGGGAAGTATCTTCTGATCGGCAACTCCTATTTCAGCAGCAGCATCTTATTGACTTTTTCATAGTTCGGAGTGGTCATCCTGCAGAAATATATACCGGAAGTGACAGGTTGACCGAGATCATTCCTGCCGTCCCAGACGATCTGATATTCTCCTCTGAGATAAGGGGTTCCATCTATAAGTGTCCTGACAAGCTGACCCCGGATGTTGTAGATTTTCAAATCCAATCTATCCGCATCTTGTGACAAATTGAGCTTGATAGTTGTCTCCGGATTGAAGGGATTGGGGTAGTTATTAAGAGAGGGGTGTTCTATGACAATGATATAATCATCATCGACAGAAACTGTCGATTCTCGTAAGTAAGGATAACCATCGTTAATTGAATGATCAGTATCAGCAGCCCATATTTCTTCAAAATCCCAATCTACATAGGTATTATCAGCGTAAGGATAAGTCATTTCAGCCGTTGTCCTTCCTTGTCCCATCGAACTTTCTGTCTGACCTGAAGTCTCGATGTTCCAGTAGCTGCTCGTATCTTCTCCCTCTCCGCATCCGACCAAACCACCGACAAGAGAGGTGCTACTGCTGACGCTCCCGATCGCATAACTGTATTCAATGATCCCGGAAACATTTTCTCCTGCCAGACCGCCGGTACATTCACTTCCATAAACAGAGCCGGTGCTGAAGCAGTTACTGATCGTAGAATTCCAGTTTTCACCAACCAGTCCACCTGCCCAACTCCATAACTCGGAAGAAGAAGAGACTGCTCCCGTACTGTAGGAATTGCTGATAACCGAATTATTGTGATTTGTACCTGTCAACCCTCCTACATAATGTCCAAAACCATTGATCATACCCGTATTGTAAGATTTGCTGAGTACTGCATAGTCTGTAAAGAAACCGGATAACCCACCCACATAAGAGAATCCTCTCACAACTCCACTGCTGTAACTGTTGTATATGCTGAAATAATCTCTCTCTCTTCGTTTGGTATGATCATAATCACGGGGTAAATTCTCATAAATCTTATTATGGATCATGTTATCTCTCTGGGGTGGTGAATATGTCAGATAACCGACTAAACCGCCGACATAATAGTGCCCCTCGATATTAGCCGTGCTGTAACTGTTATGAATAAAAGAACCGACATCGATGCCTACCAAACCACCTGTTCCGGTGGAGTATCCGTATATATTTCCCGTTGAATAGCTGTTGTCGATACTCGAAAAGTAACGGAACCCTACTAAACCGCCAGCCCCGTTAGAACTATGGATTTCCCCTGTTGTGTAACAGTTATTTATAGTCGAATAGTACTGCTCACCCACCAAGCCGCCAACATTCCACCAACTGCTTATCTCATTACCTATATTCCCGGTGCTGTAGCAGTTTTCCATGGCAGATCCGATACTCGTTCCTATCAATCCCCCGAGATTAAGAATACCATCAACATTTGCATTACTAAAAGAATCACTGATATCAGAATTCAGATTATAACCTATCAACCCTCCGGCATTACCCTGCATCATTTCGGCTTCTATACTCCCACTACTGTGACATCCGTTGATAGTTATGCTGCCCAAATTATACCCGGATAAAGCTCCAACATTAGTCCCGCCAATGATGCTGACATTAGTCAAGCCGATATTCTCTAAGCTCGCACCACTCGTAAAACCGAATAAACCAATAGAGCTTGTTACCCGACGGTTTATAAAGAGTCCGTCTATTGTGAAATTACTGCCGGAGTATGAACCGCTGAAAGGGAATTCAAGGTCTTCAGTATAGTGATAACCTATCGGACTCCAGCCCTGCTCGTCAAACCAGTTTGTTGTATCTGATGCATCAATATTGGCTGTCTGGATATAGTGGCTTGACCAGCGAGCAGCCTGATCGGGATCAGGAACAACATCATTGTCTGCAGCTATCCAATATAGGTTCTCTAAAGTGGATATTTCATAGGGATCATTTATTGTACCGTCTCCTACTGACGGGGCTATTGCCGTTTGTGCGATAAGACAGGCGCTGGCTATTATCGCGATAAATATCAATATCATAGACTTCATGATCTTCTCCTGCTCATAGTATAGAGTTAACAGAATATTTTGTGTGATCTATATGTATAGCTTTCGTAACTTCGATAATCTTCAAACATGAGATATAAGAAAAAAACTTCATCCGGACCTCTGTCTAATGTATTTTTGTGGACTTTGGAGTTTGCCTCTCATAAAAATTGTTTGGTGGGTCTGTCAAGAAATTGATTGTACTGCTTTTTTGTGATATAGAAGAGAAAACTAAACCTGCCCGTCGCCCAATGGGTCTCCGACCCATTACCTGCGGGAGAATCAGCAAGCATTTTACCACGGATGGACACGGATTAAAAAAGGATGAACACAGATGCCCCAGCGGAAGTGAAGCAAGCAATAGAATAGGTTTTATCATGCCCCTTAGGGGTATGAAATATGATAGCCAGACACTTCAGTGTCTGGGATAAAGATGATCTAAACCCGCCCGCCGCCCAAATGGAGCGGAGCTCCATACCTGCGGGAGGAGAAGCAAGTCCATTGGGAGAATCAGCAAGCATTTACGCAAGGATGAACACAGATGCCCCAGCGGAAGTGAAGCAAGAAGGAAATGAGTTATTAGTTATGTAGTGATTAGTGCCAAAGGGAGGAGAAGCAAGTCCATTAGGAGAATCAGCAAGCATTTTACCACGGATGGACACAGATGAAAGGTGAGTTTTTAGATTGTTAAGAAAGAGAGAGAAGACAAAGAAGTTTGTTAGAGTTTGGAATGAAATATCTCGAATTTTTCTACTTCACCCTGTTTGTCGGACCATCTTTTTACCTCTTTCAGATCTATTTTGTTATGTTTTGCCACTAAAATTGCCTGATCCAAACATTGCAGATCATTCCAGAAAAAGTATGCTGCTAAGCGGTCTTTGACACATTCAGTCGGAGAGATAATTCTTAGAGTACCTGTTAAGGTCTTGATGGTTATTACATCAGTAATAGGTTCGTCACCAACTGCTAAAGGACCTCGAGGAAACTCAATCAGAAACTCTGTTTCGGGATGTTTAAAGTATCTATGTTCTTCAGAGAAACCTATTTCAGAGAGACATTCTGCCAGAATCCTCCGTTTCGGTGAATCTTTTTCTATGAAATCCAAATCCATAGTGACATAACTCTCATTAGAATAAATGCTGACACAACTGCCACCTGTCAGAGTGACTTCTATTCCATGTTTTTCAAGGTGGCTGCAAACAAAAGCACCCAGTTCAATTCTATTCATTTCACTGACTTTTTTCATAGCGGTTTATTACTCCTGCGGGGTCGGCGTCTATTGTATAGTAGTCGCTTCTGAAGATCTTGTGGGTAAAAAGTTAATGCTTTTTCCAAGAGATTATTTAACTCAAACAGAAACGGGAAACGTGGATTGAATCGGTAAATCTTTGTCTTACCTTGCATTTGGGCATATAGTACATTGTCTGTTTCCAGTTTCTTGAGTTGTTTAGCTACAGTATTGAGTGGAATTCCAAAGAACTTGGCTATCTCCCTGGGATAGCCTTCATTTCTACATAAGATATATAACAATACTTTTTCTTTCGTTATTGAACAGAACAAAGCTTCTAACATTGGTACTCCTTCTTGGTACATATGTACCCTATATTGGTACAATATAATTGAGGAGATAATTTTGTAAAGGTTTTTTTAGAGTGTAAGATGAAATACTATAAAGAGGGTAGATAAATCTGAAGGAGATCATTTTTTTTGAGAGACGGAAATGGCTATACCAGGTTAGCGATATATGAGAAATAGCCAGATACTTGAGTATCAGGAGCTGGAAGATTATTTGGTTAACATTTATTGCTTTTTATTCTGTTGCCGCCCTTCGATACAATTCTCGGACAGAATAAGCAAGAAGTTTACCGAGAATCACTCAGGGTGACACAAACGCAGACTAAAGTCGCAGCTATATTATGCCGCCTTTTGTTGGCTTCGCCAACCCTGTCCTGAGCTTGTCGAAGGATCGGAAGCAGCCACGAAGCCAACGAATGTGTTGACTTCGTCGAGCTCGGAAGCAGCCACGAAGAAGTGTTTTCCTCGGTTCGCTATGCTCCGGGTTATTTAATGGGACAGAGCAAGCTATAAAGATCATGCCCCGCAGGGGTATGAAATATGATAGCCAGACACTTTAGTGTCTGGGATAAGATGAGATCTTAACCCGCCCGCCGCCCAATGGGTCTCCGACCCATTACCTGCGACTAAAGTCGCAGGCTATATTATGTCGCCCTTCGATACAATTCTCGGAAAGAATAAGCAAGAAGTTTACCGAGAATTACTCAGGGTGACAGGAGCTGAGATTTGATATGAACAAAGGCAAAAAAAAAGAAAAAAGGATATGTGGAAGAAAAATTGTTGACAATAAAAGTAATTTCTTTGCCTTAAACAAAGAGGAATTTGAATGAGAGCATACAGAAAAATAGTTGTAAAAGCGAACAGTTCTGCTTTAAATATCAATAGACTAATCCTCTTAAGGATCCAGCATCTTAACCTGCAACAGGCATACAGCATAGATCATTTCTGGCACGGAACCTGAAACATTCATAACGACCTGATAGACCTGTTTTATCAATCAGAGAACTCTCATACCGGAGTATAAAAAAACAACCCTTTCTTTTATTGAAGAAAACCTTTTGAATATCACTAAGGAGGTATTTACAATGTTGCGAAAAGTGTTTTTGTGGGCTGCAATAATTAGTGTTGTCGCCGTATCGTTGTTGGCTGGAGATGATAAGATGACCACCCGGACCAGGGATGTCATAATTGAGAAGCAGGCGCAGCTCCTTACCCGGGGATCAATGGAAAATGAACGAGATACTGATAAGGATAACGGTAGATGGTTATCAGACGTACCGGTAATGTTCAGTACACGAGTTGAATTGTACCCGACTATGTGTTACGACCTCTCCGATACCGACCGGATATTTATCGCTTCCGAATTGTGGGATGTTTCACCATATCCAAAAGATATTGTGATCAAGAGAAGTAATACGAACGGAGATGACTGGCCCTCCGGTTCACCAAACACGATAGTTATTGAAGGGTCGGTAACCCAGCCTTTTTTGAGTCCGAAGATCGTCCCTATCAGCAGTGATGCCATAGGTATGACCTATGTAAGCCAGTGGACCGAAAATGACTGGGATATTATGTTCAGAAGATTTGAGACAGAACCATTTAATTCACCCGGTCAGATCCCTCTCGATATTAGAGTTGGCAAATTTCGGGCACCTTCAGTAACTTCAGATTTTATATGGTATCCGACGATGACATACCTTTATGTATCTTATGTTGAAGCCTCATCCAATCCGAGAAATCTCGTTTTCAAACGTTCAGTGAATAACGGAACCAACTGGTCAGATCCCGTAAACATTGCTACGATCAATACCGTTATAAGTGAAGGAATTCTTTACACTTCGATCGATCAATTCGCAAATATAACCGGAATTGCTTATGTTGACCGGGACGGTGCTTATAATGTCATCAAGTTCACCCGCTCCACCGATTTCGGAAATACCTGGAGTACTCCGGTAGTCATTTCTCCGGGAGGTGCTTACTGCGGAGCACCAGAGATCAGGATTATTGACGCTAATAAGATCATAGTCGTTTATGAATATTATTACTCAGTTATCGATGTCGATGTTTACTTTTCCTACTCCTCTGATGCCGGTGCTAATTTCACTACCGGATATCTGGCAAGTTCCACTAGCAACGAAGTAACACCGAATGTTTCTTCTTACAAAACTACGACAGCCGGTTCTGATGTTTATGTTGCCTATACGAAGTATCCCGGCGAGATAATGGTACGGAAGATGATCGGTAATAATTTCAATAACTGGACAGATCCTGTTCAGATAAAAGACTCCGCTGCAGATCTCTTCGGGATCAGCAGATTGGGGATGATAGTGAAACCGACCCCGACACGGGATGTCGGATGTGCGGTTGCCTGGAGCCAATATTACAGCAGTGACGATTTGGACGTTTATTTTGATGCTGAGTGGCGAGTTGAAGAAGAATACATGATCCTCACTGTCGGCTCTGTTGATCCCGGTTGCGGAGTTAATATTTCAGTCGAGCCGAGCGATGTATATGGAGATGGTGATGGAATAACTTACTTTGAAAGGGCTTACCTCGATCAGACCTCAGTAACCCTTACAGCACCGCAAACAGCCGGTGGATACGTGTTCAGCCATTGGAGCTTGGATGATGCACCATATTCACCCAATATTTTTATTATATTTAACATGAACCAGAATCGATTTTTCAAGGCGCATTATATCGATCCTGATGACGGTACTGTTACAATAGGGATCGGTGACTGGTCTGGCAGATATCCCATAGATATGTATTACCGGAACAGTCTCTATGAGGTGATTTACTATCAGGATGAGTTCGGTACATTCGCAGGACCGATCAGCGCAGTGACCTTTTATAACATTTTTGAGACTTCATTGACCGATAAACCGGTTAAGATCTGGATGGGTAATACCGATCTGGCGGATCTGACTGCCGGCTGGATCCCCTCTACCGAACTGCAACTTGTCTTCGATGGTACAATGAACTTCCCTGCAGGAGCAAATGACATTCATTTTCAGCTGCAAACCCCCTTTGATTATACAGGAGATAATCTTGTAATGCTCGTCTCCCGCCCGATGGATACCGAGTACTTCAGCATAAACGATAACTTTGTTATTCATTCCGGTACTGAACAAAGAGGAGTTTTTGTCGCCTCTGACTCCCAGGTGCTTGACCCCGGAAACCCGCCAATAGGGAATATAGTGCCCTGGTATCCGCGGACTACTTTCCATAGTTCTGTGGATGTAGAGGATGTTCTTCTCCCTGATCCGGTAACGAGATTAGGGTCTGTATATCCTAACCCCTTCAACCCTGAAACAAGGATCAATTTCTCACTGGCTGAGGAGCAGAATGTGGTTATTGATATTTATAATGTGAAAGGTCAGAAGGTAAAGAGTCTCTTAAAGAGCAATTTGTCCTCCGGAGATCATTCCGTCGTCTGGCAAGGTGATGATGATACGGGAAGAGTTGTCGGAAGCGGGATCTATTTTGTTTTGATGAAAGCAGGAGAGCAGGAGTTTAGTAAGAAGATGTCATTGGTTAAATAAAAACCTGCGGGAGGATAGCAGGGATTATCCACTAAAAAGATCTAAAATATATTGTAGGGGCGGTTCACGAACCGCCCTTTTATTTGAATAGAACGCGGATTAAACGGTAAAAACGGAAAAAGAAGGATAATAAATAATCATGCCCCGATAGGGTATGAAATAAGTTAGCCAGACACTGAAGTGTCTGGTATTGAATGGATCTATTCCCACCCGCCACCCAATGGGTCTCCGACCCATTACCTGCGACTAAAGTCGCAGGCTATCATATGGCACCCATAAAGGGTGCTATCGGAGCCAAGCAGGAAAGGCTAATATAACCACGGAGACACAGAGGCCACAGAGAAAAGATTGAGACGCCCCAGCGGAAGCCAAGCAAGGATTTAACCACGGATACACACAGATTAAAAAAGGATGAACACAGATGCACCAGCGGAAGGATTTATTAGGTTTTAGGTGCTAGGTTGTAGGCCTTGCGGTAGAGTAATATTAAGCAAATTTTTTGCATGCCCCGAAAGGGGTATGAAATATGATAGCAAGACACTTTAGTGTCTGGGAACAGATTGATCAAACTCTCACCTGTCACCCTGAGTGATCCGGTTCTTTTGCCGGATCGTATCGAAGGGTCAGGTGATCTAAACCCGCCCGCCGCCCAATGGGTCTCCGACCCATTACCTGCGACTAAAGTCGCAGGCTATATTATGTCGTCCTTCGATACAATTCTCGGACAGAAGAAGCAAGAAGTTTACCGAGAATTACTCAGGGTGATAAATATACAATCTGTAGTCTATGGTGCAGATAGTGAGATTTTTCTTGCAAAGTTAACCGTCTTGAAATTTTTATCCGGTAATCTTTGAAAGGGGCGAAGGGCTTAGGGCTTAGAGCAAAGGGCGAAGGGCTTAGGGCTTAGAGCAAAGGGCAAAGGGCAAAGAGCGAAGAGCAAAGGGCAAAGGGCAAAGAGCGAAGAGCGAGGGGCGAAGAGAAAGAGTTAAGAGAGAAAAGATGGCAAGAAAGAGTTTATTCCGCATGGTGTGGGAGATAATGTCGGGGCTGAAGCTGATATATCTTTTGGCGATCATATCGATCGCTCTGGCAACCTTCTTCAATTTCATGGCACCATTGGTGATCAGAGTTACCATAGACTCCGTGCTGGGAGGGAAGCCGATAGATCTGCCTTTCGGGCTGAGCAGCTGGGCAGAGAGCTTTGTCTCCGTACCGCTGCTTCTGAGAAACCTCTGGCTGGCTTCAGTGGCACTACTGATCCTGACTCTGCTGGGGAATACCTTCACCTATTTAAGGGGAAGATTGAGTGCTGTCTGTGCCGAAGAATTCTCCCGCCGGCTGAGGGATATGCTCTATGACCATCTGCAGAAACTCTCCTTTTCCTGGCATAGCCGGGTACAGACAGGCGATATCGTGCAGCGTTGCACCTCAGATGTAGATACTGTGAGGAGATTTTTCGGTATGCAGCTTGTTCAGGTCGGGAGAGGGATCCTGATGATCGCCTTAGTCGTTCCGATAATGTTCTCTCTCAATAAGCAAATGGCTCTGGTATCACTGATCGCCGTACCCATTATCATTGCCTACTCTTTCTTTTTCTATAAAAGGATCCAGGTGCTCTTCAAGGCACAAGACGAAGAAGAGGGTTATCTGACCACGGTATTGGAAGAATCAATGAGCGGGATCCGTGTGGTAAGGGCTTTTGCCAGACAGAATTTCGAGATCGAACGCTTCAACAGATCTGCCGATGCTTACCGGGAAAAGAGTTATCGTTTGATCTATACTCTCGCTTGGTTTTGGGCTTTATCTGATATGCTGAGCATGCTGCAGATAGCAATTGTCCTGATATTCGGAACCCATCTGGCGATCGGGGGAACGATAACTTTAGGTACCCTGGTCGTATTCATTACCTATGCCGGCTCTATGCTCTGGCCGATCAGGGAAATGGGACGAGTTTTGACAGACATGGGGAGAGCGATCGTATCCTTACGTCGTATCAGAGAGATCTTAGAGTTCGCGCAGGAAGATTTTTCCGGCAAATATGAATTTTCCCGTGAGCTGCGGCTGCAGGGTAAAATTGAATTTGAGAATGTTAGCTTCAGATATGATGGAAGTCAGCTCATCCTGAAAGATATCAATCTGACCATAGAACCGGGAGAGACGATCGCCATTATCGGAGCTACCGGAGCAGGCAAATCCACTCTGGTGCATCTGATCCCCCGTCTGTTTGATCACGATGAAGGGGAGATCAGGATAGACGGTATTCCTCTGAAAGATATGGCAAGGCATGATATCCGTCACCAGATCGGAATAGTTCTGCAGGAACCCTTCCTCTACTCGAGAACATTGAAAGAGAATATCATGATGGCAGTGAAAGATGCCTCAATGGAGCAAATCGAACAGGTTGTGGAAGAGGCAGCACTAAAAGAAACTATTGCCGACTTTGAAAGGGGATATGAGACGATAGTCGGCGAAAAGGGCATTACCTTATCAGGGGGACAGAGACAGAGAACTGCTATTGCCCGGGCTCTGATATTAGATCCGCCGATATTGATCCTGGATGATGCACTAAGTGCTGTGGATTCGGAGACAGAGAAGATAATTCAGGGGCATTTGAGACGTAGAAAAGGGAAAGCAACGACGATAATCATTACTCATCGCTTCACTTCGCTATCCATTGCCGACAGGATTATTGTGCTGGAACATGGCAGGATCGTGCAGTGCGGCACCCATAGTGAATTGATCGAACAGGAGGGGCATTATCGTGCTATCTGGAGTATTCAGCATCAGCTGGAGATGGAAGCAGGATGAAAAAACTTCCACGGATGCACACAGAATAAAAAAGGATTAACACAGATGCCCCAGCGGAAGTGAAGCAAGAGAAAAAGTAAAAAATATAGATACATTACAAAACTGTGTCATCCTGAGTGTTCTGCTGTCTGCTTCTTGCTTTAACTGGCAGCAGAATGTATCGAACCGAGGAAATTGCTTCTTCGTGGCTGCTTCCGAGCTCGGCGAAGCCAACTAGGAAGTATAGCGAGTCCATTGGAAGGATAGCTTCGAAGATATAATGAGCCACAGAGACACAGAGGACACAGAGAACACTGAGAAAAGATTGAGACGCTCCAGCGGAAGAGGAAGCAAGTCCATTTGAAGCGAAGCAGGGATTAACCACAGATGGACACTGATTAAAAAAAGGATTAACAAAGATGCTCCAGCGGAAGGGATAGCAGGAAGAGAAAATAGTTACTAGTTACCAGCTACTAGTTACTAGAAAAAAACAAATTGAAGGATGGCAAGTTATTGGAACACCGGCTTCAGCCGGTAATGAAAGAGTATCAAATGATAAAAATGATGTCAGCTCTTCGATACTATTAGGCAAAAAAGCCTAATCACTCAGGGTGACAATAATGAAAGATTAAATAGTGGAGAAGCAAGAAGAAAGGATTGAGTCGCTCCAGCGGAAAAGTTAGCAAGAAGAAAAGATTGCAATTAGGGAAAAACCATGGATGAGGTAGCAAGCAAAGATGGGATGTCTTGACAATGCTTGAGATGATAAATGAAGAAAAAAAAGGTTTAGAAAAAATAACGGTAAAAGAGAATGCAGGATAGGATAGAAGATAAGCAATATCAGAAAAATATTAATCTGAAGCTCTGGGGTAATTTAGTCAGAGAGGCAAAAAGTTATTATGGTCTGATGATATTTCTCGGACTGGTAATGCTCTTTCTGGCAGGAGCTGATGCTATCACACCGCTTCTTACCCGCTATGCAATTGATAATTTTATCGTTCCTCAGGAATATCAGGGGTTATTCTGGTTTGGTCTTTTTTATATCGTGCTGGTGCTGTTTCAATCGTTTGGCGTGTTGCTGCTTATAGCAGTTGCCGGTAAGATAGAGACCGGTCTGAACTTTAATCTCAGACGCAAATGCTATAAACGGTTGCAG
>JAHYIR010000036.1 GCA_019429305.1 Candidatus Cloacimonadota bacterium | reverse complement strand
GATCACGGTCCCTCTTTTGACAATTGGATATCATGGTCACTAATACTATTGTCAAGATCAATAGAATAACTATCAACCAGAGATAAGAACGTCTTTTTGGAGAGTTTTTTCTCTCTTTTTTTACTGGTTTTCGGGTTTTGGGTTTCGATTTTTTCATTTCTGTTTTCTCCCTTACTTTTTCAAATCTTCCTAATGGGTGAAATAGTCAAGAATTAATGTGATAAGTTCACTTCTAATGTTTTATATTTAGTTATCTCATAAAACTAGAGTTTGCTTCATTGATGAATATCTTAATCTATAAAGTGTACGGGCGATTCGTGAACCGATGGAAACTTCTTGTTGGATATTTCTAGGTCAGACAAAGCCGAACTCCCTACAAATCAATGTAAATTTACATCTTTTAATAGAAGATCACCCTCATGATGAAGAAGGATGAGAATTTCTAACAACATTATTGATACATAATCTCAAGAAAAGTTCTTGCCTGTTCAAAGTGTTTTAGAAATTATGTTTGTTTACGAACAGCACATTATAGTATGAGGTTAGAAATGCGGGAAATATTAGTAGCCGGTAATTGGAAGATGAACAAAACGAATTCAGAAGCCAGGGAGTTTGTAGAGCAAATTGTAGAAAACCTTGCATCTCTGCAAGTTTCCAGAGTCAAACCTATCATTTGTGCACCCTCCCTCTATTTAGAGCAGATAATACGACAGGCAAAAGATAGTTCGCTCTTGATTTCAGCTCAAGATGTCAGTAGATACGATTTTGGTGCCTATACAGGAGAGGTATCTGCTCCTATGCTTTCATCAATTGGTGTCCAATACAGCTTGATCGGTCATTCTGAAAGGCGTCAATATCATAATGAGACCGATAATGATATCAGAGAAAAGTTGATTAAATTGACAGAACATAGGATCATTCCTATTATCTGTATGGGTGAAAGAGAAGAAGAACGGGATAAGGGTATCACTTCTGAGATAATCATCAACCAACTCACTGCTATTTTCAAAGATATTGAGATTGATGATCCGCATAGATATGTCATCGCCTATGAGCCTGTTTGGGCTATTGGAACAGGGAAAACTGCTACTCCGCAAATGGCGCAGGAAGTGCACGTTCTCATTAGAGATTGGTTGAAAGATAATTATTCATCCTCCATATCATCTGAAATAACTATTCTCTATGGTGGTAGTATCAAACCGGACAATTTTAGAGAACTCTTACAAGAACCCGACATAGATGGTGGTCTCATAGGGGGAGCTTCCCTAAAAGTCAATGACTATTGGCAACTACTGCAAACAGCAATAAAGATTTATGAAGAGGAGAAAGATAGATAATGTTGGATCTGAAATTTATTAGAGAGAACCCGAATTTGGTCAAAGAAGCCATAGCAAAGAAGAGATACAATATAGACATAGATCAGTTATTACAGTTTGATGCTGAAAAACGGCAGCTTCAATTCTCTTATGACAATCTCAAAGCACATCAGAATAAGATCTCCAAAGAAATAGCCCTGAAAAAGCAAAATAAAGAAGATGTGTCAGGGATCATAAATGAGATGCAAACAGTAGCCAATCAATTAAAAGAAACAACGGGAAAACTCTCCCAAGTCAGTGAGCAAATTGAGAAGGTTTTAGTCAGCATTCCCAACATCCCGCAGGAAGATGTTCCGGTTGGTAAAGATGAGAATGATAATCAATTCGTTCGTGAATGGCAAGATGAAAAGAGAAAATCTCCTATACTCGACAGGAAATTATTTGATCATTTGGAGTTAGCAGAAGGATTAAACTTGCTTGATTTACCACGGGGAGCTAAGATCAGCGGTTCCGGATTCCCGATATATACTCACTACGGAGCTCTGTTAGAGAGAGCTTTGATCAACTTTATGCTCGATTTTCATATTAAAAACCATAACTATCGAGAGATCGCAGTGCCCGTAGTTGTTAATCGGCAAGCTATGTTTGGCACAGGTCAGCTGCCAAAGTTAGAAGAAGACATGTACCATATCGCTGAAGACGATCTGTTTCTCATCCCTACAGGAGAGGTACCTGTGACTAATATTTATCACGATGAGATTTTGTCCTTTCAGCAACTACCGAAGAAGTTCGTTACCTATACTCCCTGCTTCCGACGAGAAGCCGGATCTTACGGTAAGGAAACCAAAGGGCTGCAGCGATTACATCAGTTCAATAAAGTAGAACTGGTAAGATTTGTTGAACCGCGAGATTCTTCGACTGCTTTAGAGGAAATGGTTAATGAAGCAGAGAATATCCTCAAGGCATTAGCTCTTCCCTATCGGGTAATGCAACTGAATACATCTGATCTCAGTTTCGCCTCTGCTAAAACTTATGATCTGGAAGTCTGGACACCCGGGATGAAAAAATTCTTAGAGGTTTCTTCAGTAAGTAATTTTGCCGATTTTCAAGCCCGCAGAGCTGCTATCCGTTATCGTGACGAGTCAGGAAAAGTCAACTTTGTCCATACCTTGAACGGATCCGGTTTAGCTACTCCACGCACCTATATTGCCATTTTGGAAAATTATCAGAATGAAGACGGTTCAGTCACGATTCCTGATGTTATGCAAAACTATATGCACGGGATGACTAGATTAACTGCTCCTGTAGAATAGGCAGATGTTGTTTAAACTTAGTACTTCATACAAAAAAGCAAAAGAGCAAGATAGACCGATATTAGCTTTTGAATCAGCTATCATTACCCATGGTCTACCCTATCCGGAAAACATTGATCTTATTCATGACCTCAACATATTAGTAGATTATTTTGGAGTATATTTAGCCGTCTTTTGGCTTGATGATGGCTTTGTTAAGGTTGGCTTTGAAGAGAATGAATTAGCTGCTTTAGCTGCTAAAAGTCAATCAGTTAAAGTCTCCAGTAGGGATATCCCCTTTGTCTTAGCTAAAAAATTAACCGGTGGTACTACTGTTGCAGCAACTATTCATTTGTCACATCAATTAGGTCTTTCAATTTTTGCTACCGGTGGTCTGGGTGGTGTACACTATGGTGCTGAATATTCTTTTGATATCTCCAATGACCTGGCTGTTCTCTCTAAAACCCCTATGATAGTTATCTCAGCAGGGGTTAAATCTGTCTTGGATATTGCCAAAACTTTAGAAATGATGGAGACTTTAGGCATCCCTGTTTATGGATACCAAACTAACAAATTTCCCCTCTTCTACACCAGAGATTCAGATTATGAGATCAAATCAATAGATAGTGTCAGCGAGATTGTGAATCTGCATCGTTATCATCAGCAAGCCAGTCTATCTTCTGCTATGTTAATAGCTAATCCAGTCCCTGAAAGATGGAGTATCCCTCAAGATAGAATTAACAAGATCATAAGAGAAGCTTTAGAAGAAGCTGAAAAGCTAACTGTCAGTGGACAAATGGTTACTCCCTATCTCTTAAAAAAGCTCAGCGAGTCAGACTTAGGAACTGTACAAACAAATCTGGAACTGGTCAAAAATAACGTCTCTCTTGCCTGTGAAATAGCACTAGAGATAGCCCAGCAATCGCCGAAACATGAACAAAGCAATCATTGACAAAAAGAGTTAGCCATTTTTTTAGTCAGAAAAAATCAGGATAAGTATGAAAATGAAGGGTAATTTCGAAAAAAGAGTCTTCATGACCTTTTATATTATTTCCTTAATTTTCACCTTTGTATTGACCCTTTTTGGTTGGAATCTAGTTCGTTTCATGATCAATCAGGAAGAAGACAAACAAATCTATGAGAAAATATCTCAAATTCAGACACGGATCAGTAGTTTCTCAACTGATAAAGCTACTATGGTTAATAATATTCTCTTGGAGACCCGAATAGTTCAGGAATTACAGAGAGCTAATCCACAGAATCTAGAGAGATTTCTTACTGTTAACTCCTCTCATAACGGTTTTTTTGTTGTTTATAATAGTAACCAAGAATTGATCTATGGCGAAAGAATAATTCCTTTAGAGAGATATTTACCTTTGATATTTCATCCTGATAGAAGTCCCCGCAATCAGTTTTTTATTGATTTAGGGCGAGACAATTTCCATGTAACATATGAATTGGTCAGAAACCCTCTAACAGAAAACAATGACATTTTAGTGGCAATTTTCTATCTGGAGCCATTTGCAATCCACAGACTCGATACTACCTTTAATTTCCCGGTTTTCCAGATAACCCAAACCGATTTTGTTGATTACATATCATTACCACAAGAGTATCGCGAATTATCCAATGAAATCAAAAATTCACTGAGAAGGTCTTCTCATTCAAATCAAACAACCAATGTTATCAGATTATCTATGGAGAATGCTCTCGGTTTAATTGTCCGTTATGACCTGAACAACGACCCGGTAATGTTTCTTGTAATACCCTTCACAAGGGATTACAATATTTTTGCCCATCAGGCATTGTTAATCTTTATTCTTATCTTCTTAGCCATGGCATTGATCATAATCAGTTTCGGAGGTGCTTGGTTCAGTAAGCAGATTATTTCGCCGATAAAAGATATAAGCCGAAAGATGCAAGATATTGAACAAAACCCTTCATTTATAGAACCTATGCCTAAAAAGTATCATGGTGTATTAGGAAATATGGTTGATACTTTCAATTCCATGAACAATTCACTATCTCGTTATAGCCAATCTCTTTTAGAATATAAAACGATCATAAACAATCTCGATTCAGGGATACTCTGGATGGATGAAGACTTTAACATCATCCTCTGTAATCCAAAGATCTTAGAGATCTTCAATGTCGAGGCATTTCAGGATATTATTGGTAGGAATCTCAAGGATTTCATCAATTTGAGTAAAGACTCTTTCGATAAAGCAAGAAACAGGGAGCTCTTTATCCCACATCTCGAGATAACCAGTGCCGAAGAGAAAAAGATAATTAAGTTCGTCATCTTTAATATTAGAGCCGTGGATGATGATGCCGGTCTTCGTTTTGTCACCAGCATCACAGATATTACCCGAGAAGCGAAAGAGGCAAGAGCAAGAGAACGACTGGAACTGGAATTGATAAAAAGCAATAGATTAGCAGATCTGGGAAGAATGGTAGAAGGGGTTGTTCATAATATCAACTCACCTTTGAACACTATTGTCGGTTTTGCGCAATTGATAAAAAAACAACACCCTGATAATCAGGATGTCGATAAGATCATCTCAGCTGGCAACAATATAGCTAAGAATGTTCGACAACTCATGACCAAAGTTAAGGAAGACAGTATCTCTATGATGCGTCTGATAGATATCAATGATGTTGTCACTCAGGAATTGGAAACTTGCCAGCATAACATCTTTTTTGCTCATTCTGTTAAACTGGTCACTGATTTGGCCCCAATGGACAAAAAGATCAACGCAACTCACGGTGAGATAAGTCTCTGTATTGCCAATATGATCAACAATGCTATCCAATCTATGGAAAACACTGAAGAGAAGGTCCTTACTGTTAAGACCCGCTTGCAAGATAACATGGTTGCAGTTGAGATCTCTGATACCGGCACTGGAATACCGAAAGAGAATCTCGAAAAGCTCTTCTCTCCAGAATTTTCTACCAAAGATGCTCAAGATGGTGAAGGGTTCGGTTTAGGATTACCCCTGAGTAAGAGCATAGCTGAAAAATATAAGGGTTACATCACCGTTCACTCGACAGTCGGAGAAGGGAGTACTTTCACTCTCTACATACCTTGGCAGTTATAAAAATATGAAAAATAGATAAGGAATAATCATGGAAGAAAAACCAAGAATTTTGATCGTAGATGATGAAGAAGATACCAGAATCCTCTTTAAACGTCATCTGGAAGATACCTATGATGTCAATACAGCTGAATCGGCAGAACTCGCTTTACAGATGCTGGAAAGTAATGAATATCACATAGTCATGACTGACCTTGTTATGCCCAAAGTAAACGGCTTGCAACTCCTGCAACAGATCAAGAAGCTCTATCCCCATCTGGCTGTAGTTGTCATCAGTGGTAAGGCATCTGTCAAAATGGCTGTACAGGCAATGAAGGAAGGGGCAGAAGATTTTATTGAAAAGCCGGTTGAAGATCTGGAAATTATTAACTTCATTATTAATAAAGTAATGAAGATCCATTGGCAAACTGAAGAGATCACCCGTTTAAAAGAGCAGTTAGCTACCGATTTCGAGAGAAAAAAGATTGTTGGTAACAGTATGATCATCCAAAAACTTTTAGAAAAAGTAAAGATGATTGCCCCTCTTGACACGACAGTTATGGTCTCAGGTGAAACTGGAGTAGGTAAAGAGGTTTTTGCCGAATTGATCTGGCAAAACAGTAAAAGAAAAGATAAACGCTTTGTTGCTGTTAATTGCGGAAGTTTACCGGAAACACTTTTAGAAAGTGCCCTCTTTGGGCATAAAAAAGGTGCCTTTACCGATGCTGTCCGTGATAAGATCGGCTTCTTTCAGGAAGCTAACGGTGGAACTCTCTTTCTCGATGAAATTACTGAAACTTCACCCGCCTTTCAAATTAAATTATTACGTGTATTAGAGAAAGGGATGGTTAGGCAGGTCGGTGGTGATACCGATATCCCAGTTAATGTGCGCGTTATAACTGCCTCTAATAAAGATATCGAAAATGAGGTCACAAATGGTAATTTCAGGGAAGACTTATATTATCGTTTGAATGTTATTAAGCTACATATCCCACCATTAAGAGAGAGACAAGAAGACATCCCATATCTTGCCCAAGAGTTCCTGACTGATCTGGCTGAAAGACATCACAAGGCAATCAAGTCTATTTCAGAACCCGCTTTATCACTTCTAGTAAATCATAGCTGGAAAGGCAATGTCAGAGAGCTAAAGAATGCCATGGAACATGCTGTTGTTTTAGCTACCCATAATTTGATCCTCCCCAAAGACCTCCCCTCTACGATCTATGATTCACAAAAATTTGAAGATCATCAAATTGATATAAAATTCCTGCAACTACGCTTCCAAGAGGCAAAAGAATTGTTTGAAAAAGAATACATCAACCATCTGCTCAAACGCTCTAAAGGGGATGTAACTAATGCCGCCGAGATATCCGGGATCAAGAGACAAAACCTCTATGAAAAGTTTTCCAAGTATGATATCGATCCCAATAAGTTCAGAAAGTAGAATCGAGGTGTTAGGTTTCAGGAGTTGGGTGATAAGTTTAAAAGTATTTTACAAAAGGGCGACTGTCAGTCGCCCTTTTTATTACATAATAAATTATAGAAGTATATTCCACGTCTGAAATCAAAGTATAGTATCATATTATCAGCTTTTGCTAAATACAACTTATAGTCGGTAATACTAACAAACATTCCTGATCATCAATTTATTCTTGTCTAAATAAAATGACACTTTATTATTACGTGACATAGGTTGGTTACAAAACAGCTGACGTTGTCTTGTATTTATGTCATTCCTTACACTCTGTCACCTATTCTTTCCATTTTCACCCCTTGCTCTGCTTCCAATGGACTTGCTTCACCTCCCGCTGGCACTAATAACTTATCCCCTTGCTCTACTTCCACTGGTGCATCCGTGTTCATCCTTTTTTAATCTGTGTGCATTCGTGGTTGATGCTTGCTTTTCTCCCAATGGACTTGCTTCCCCTCCCGCTGGTGCGTCTCATTCTTTACTCTGTGCTCTCTGTGGTTAATCCTCTTCCTTCTTGCTTCACTACCGATGGACTTGCTTCCCCTTCCATGGCTTTTCCTACCTACTACTTAATACCTACTAACTACTTTCCCTCCCTGCTATCCTCCCTCCGGTTCTCCCCTTCTCTCAGTCTCTCCCTCTCCCACTCGCCCTTACTCCCCCAACACCTCTCCCCACCTCACTCCCACCCCCTTTGAACCAAGTTGGCACACATCGTGCAATATATGTTGCTCAGAAGATGAAAAACATGGAGGTAACTTATGGGACGACATGCAATAATAATGATAGTCGCACTTGTGATCTTACTATCATATTTCGTGATACATACTAATAACGCTAAGATAGCAGCCAGCAGTCAGAATTATGATGATTATTCTTATAAACAGGCAAAGAACATATCTAACAGTGCAGCGCAAATGATAGCTCGCAATATTATGCGACCGGACATTTCAGGTTGGCCTGATTTTCGTAAAAACATTTATAGCGGATTACTAAATGAGCATGTTAGCGACTACACTGACTGGTCGGAATGGAACTCTTTAGGTGGTGAATACAAAGTTGAGAGTCTTACAAAATCGGGTAGCGATCTAATATTGATAGTTACCGGTAGAGAAAGTTTTGGCAGCAAAGAGCAACAGACCAGATTGATCCTAAAGGAGAATGAAACTACCTACAATATATTTAGCTATGCATTATATTCCCTTTCTGATATTGCTATCGGAGAAAATCCAATTATTGATAGCTACCACTCCAACTATGGCTATGACAAAACATTAGGACCCGGTGGTAATGGTGAGAAGGCACTTGTGGCTACTGAATTACCCTATCAACATGAAACATATCCTATAAATGGGACAGCCAACATTTACGGACCTGATCCCATATATGAAGCAGATGAGTACATTCCCGAGATCGAACTTCCCGAAGGTGGCACTCCGATTAGTATACACAAGACACAGGATTCTACAATAACTGAGGGAGTATATCGGGTTGATGGTGCACTTGAATTATTGGGTAGCACCGTTCTCACTATAGACGGTGATGTAACACTTTATTTACCACAAATTAAACATCCGGGAAATATCGTCTTAAACATTGGCGGTACTGCATCCATAGTAATAAAGGAAGGAGCATCATTAACTATCTACGCTGACGGTAACCTTGAAGTTGGAGGAACCGGGATCGTAAATCTTTCAGAGATCCCCTCTAATCTGGAAATCTATGGTACTGAAAACTGCCAGACCGTTAAACTTCACGGTACTTCCGACATACATGGTGTGATATTTACTCCCGATGCCAGTGCATCTATCCGTGGAAGTGGTACACTGTTTGGTTCCATTACTTGTAACTCTATGGTACAATGGGGTTCAGGAACTGTGGCTATTCATTATGATGAAGCATTAGGTATCGATCCAACTTTTGAATGGGCAAGCATCTTTACCTATTATATCTCCTCTTGGCAATAAATTATCCCTTCCCTTCGTCCCTTACTAAAGAAACCCCGAAAATCCCCTGTCTCCCCGGCAGGGGATTTTTTTATCGATTTTTTGAAACTATAGATAGATTCTAGTAAATTTTATTTTTGCAGAAAGCTCCTGTTATGCCCACCCTGAATACTGGCTTTAGCAGATTTTTTTTTGCTGCCAAGCAAGATAAGATCATACCCCGTATGGGTATGATATAAGATAGCCAGACACTTCAATGTCTGGGATCGAAGGATACAAAAGATCATGCCCCTTAGGGGTATGAAATAATATAGCCAGACACTTCAGTGTCTGGGATAAGGATTATCTAAACCCACCCGCCACCTAATGGGACTTCGTCCCATACCAGCGACTAAACTCGCAGGCTATTATATGTCACCCATCGCCTGCGGCTCAGGGTTATAAACAAATTCTCTGTCCGTATAACCCTGAGAAAACCTTACTACTATTAACGATTCCGCACCATGTCACCCTGAATGATCTGACCACTTGTTTCAGACGCTTTTAAGTATCGAAGGAACAATTGCTTTACATGAAAATCACTAACAGTTGTAATAGTTTTGATCCACAATGAAATCTCCAAACAACTGTCATCCTGAGTGTTCTGCAATTACTACTTGCTCATCCCTGCAGAATGTATCGAAGGAGGAAGATTGTTACGTGTGATGTGTTACGTGTTACGGGAAAACCAAAGGGAGGTATAGCAAGCTACCGGAACACTGGCTTTAGCCGGTTGTTTCACCGGCTTCAGCCGGTCTCTGACCTGAGTAAAACAGACAGACTAAAGTCTATGCTATAAAAAGACTGTCATCCTGAGTGATCTTTGGAATAGTTTCTTGCTATTCTTACCAAAGATTGTATCGAAGGGTTGACAAATATTATATAACCCTTTTGTCATCTCGACTGGAGAAAGAGTCACAATTGTGACTCTTTCGTAATGGAGAGATCTCATCACTGATAAATCAGAAGAACACAAAAACCCACAAGAAAGATTCTTTATTCATATCTTCTGAAACATCTGTCTTCTAACTATGACAAACCAAAATAATCTGTAACAAAAAACGAAATCATTATCTTTTTTTTGACTTTATTGATCATTTTGTTGCTCATTTTATTAACCATAACACTTATAGTGGTAATCACGACTCGATCCAAGTCAGTTGCACCTTTCATCGAATATCAAAAAAATCCTGAAAAATGAAAAATCAATTTTTCTTGACAGCTTAACCGTAATATTTTAGTTTACTTCTAGTTTTAAGAGAAAGAAAGAATATTTTATATCTATGGAACGTTTTATGCTTTACTATATATCTATTGGAGTAAATTTTTTATGAGAAAAATGAAGGATGGTAAGGTATGAATTTAGGTCAAACCTTAGTAGCCGTTTTAGCACTTGTTCTGCTGGTTACAATTGCAGTAAACATTAATCGTGCCCGTTTAGGTGCTATTGCAGCTACGGTAGATAACCTTGTTGATCAGGAAGCGATAAATTTCGGACAAAATATAATTGAAAGAGTCACTCTTCGTGCCCAAAGTGATGCTGATTATAACAATCTCGAAGCCAATTTCCATAATGCAATCTTTGAAGATACTTTTGATTCTGGTAGAACACTATATGCATCAACTGAAGTAGTACAGATAGATAACCCTGAAGGTCTACCTTACGGTTATAAAAAAGTGACAGTATCTGTTTTCTCAGATTCTCTACAAGTGAATTTGAGATCACAATACACTGCTAGTTTTATACCTTGGTGGAAAGTTACACATCAATGACAAGTAATTTATGAGGTAAATATGTTAGATATATTACAATCGGCAATAATTGCTATAGTTATAGCTGTTCTAATCTTTGGTATCCATTTGATGACCATGAGAACTAAGCAAGAGAATGATGTTATCTACAGAATGCAGAGAGAAGCGACTTCTGTTTCAGCAATTATTCAAGAGGAGTTAAAATCTCTCTACTACTTTGATTCAGATCCAGATTATCAAGATGATACTTTTACATTAACAGAAATCTCTTTTATCAATACTCAGGGTCATTTAGTTTCCATTGAATTTGATAATGAAGCCAGAAATTTAATCATAGAACATAGAGATCCGGAAGATAATTCTATTTTACAAACCAATTCATATAGATTAAATCTGGATGAAGATAATTTTACATTTTCTTTGAGAACTCGTGACAATACAGTTGCCTATGTTAAAGGAGATGTAGATTTAATAATGATCAATGTCACCCTTAGAAGCAGAGATGAAGATTTTTATCAGGATATGGTCCAGCAATTTACTGTCAATATAGGCAAAGATCATTATCTGAGGAATATTCAGCTTCAAAGAATGATAGGCACATACTAAGACATAGGAGGTATGTTGTGGGAAGATATGCAATAATTTTAATCATAACACTTGTCGTTTTACTTTCATTTTATGTGATACATGTTAACAATCAAAAGACCCAATCAGTAAATGAGAATATTGATGATTTTTCTTATAAGCAGGCAGTAAATATTGCTAATAGTGCGACTCAAATGGTCGCTCGTAATCTAATGCGACCAGATGTTTCAGGATGGCCCGATTTCACTTTAGAATATGATATTGGTTCCGTTATAGAACATATAGATCCTCTTTATTGGGGAGATAATTGGCTAGAGTGGAATAACTTGAATGGAGTATTTCAAGTTGCGAGTTTATATAAATTAGAAGGTGATCGTCCTGACTTAAGAGATCTAATGTTAATAGTTGCTTCCAAAGAGGATTATCGTGATAAATCACAACAGACAAAAGTTTTCTTGAAACAAAATGAAACCCTAATCCCTTTTTGGGATTTCGCTGTTTATGCTCGAGAATTTATCAACATTCAAGGGTCCAACTCATATATTGATAGTTATAACTCAGATATAGCTCCATATGATCCAAATATGACACCCAATAATTCTAATGCCTCTATTGGGTTGTATGAAGACTATCAATCCGATAATTATCCTTTTTATTGTAGAGGTGAAGTATATGGTGATGATCCTGAGTATGGAGTTGATAAACAAATTTATCCTGTTGAGGGACCCACTGAAGGTGTTATTATGAATAACTTCACTGTAACTTCTCTAACTTCAGATCCTGATGATACATATATCGTTACTCAGAATAATTTAGTTATAAATCAAACTGTAACCATACCGTCAGGTAATCATGTTATCATCCATTTTCTTGGCAATGTGAGAATAAATGGAGTTTTTCACATTGAAGATGGAGCATCACTAACCATTTATATATCTGAGAGTTTATATACTTCAGGAGATTCATTTATCAATGATTCGGAGATTCCTTCTAACTTACAGATATTTGGCACTGAATCTTGCACACATATAAAAATGACCGGTATGACCGAATTACACGGAGCTATTTATGCTCCCAATGCAGATGTAGAGATTGTGGGTGATGCCACAATATATGGTGCAATTCTTTGTAACTCTCTGTATATAAACGGTAATGGTATAATTCATTATGATGAAGCTCTTGGACAAGATTCAAACCTTACACATGATAGTATCTTTAAGTTTTATATAGCTAGCTGGGAGTAACCGCATGTAGTGTTTAAAAACAATACCTATCACAGGCAAAGTCTGTGTCATATAAACAACCCTCGTCTTAAGACGAGGGTTTTTTATTTGATGTGTTTCCTATTCCCAGACACTGAAGTGTCTGGTTATTATATTTCATACCCCTATCGGGGCATGATTTTTTATTGCTGTGGATAAAAGTTAGTCTATGATAAGATCTCTCCATTTCGATTCGCTCTAGTCGAGATGACAATGAAAAGGAAGCTTCAATCCGGATGACAAAAATAATATCTTGCTTTACTCCGACAGCACCCTTTATGGGTGCTATATAATAGCCTGCGACTTCAGTCGCAGGTATGGGACAGAGTCCCATTGGGTGGCGGGCGGGAATAGATCATCCGGCATTACAGTTAACGGTGTGAAGAAAACCGTACGAGGATCTGCTTCGCAGCTACTGTTAGACGAGCGGAGCGAGGAGTTTAGCGAAAGAAGCAGAGACGAGAAGGTTTTTAACCGTTAATTGTAGAGTCGGGAGGTTTTCTTTGTTACGTTG
>JAHYIR010000035.1 GCA_019429305.1 Candidatus Cloacimonadota bacterium | reverse complement strand
TATTCTTTCCGGACGAAGTGATTGCAGAGACCGAAAAATTGAACGATGAGGTCGACGAAAATACGCTTCATAACAGAAAAGATTTCCGAGATTTACTCACTATTACCATAGACCCTCAAACAGCTAAAGACTATGATGATGCAATATCTTTAGTTACAAATAAAGGTGGTTACGTACTTTACGTCCATATAGCTGATGTAAGTTATTATATTAGAACAGATAGTATTCTTTTTAATGAGGCAGTTACACGCGGCAATAGTTTCTATTTTCCGAGAAGTGTTATACCTATGTTACCGGAAAGGATATCCAATAAGATCTGTAGTTTAAGACCGGATGAGGATAAACTCACATTAACTGTTAAAACTGAGTTTGATAAACTTCTTAACATCAAAGATCAATCGGTCTGTGAATCGGTAATTCGTTCGTCAGCTCGTCTGACCTATGAAGAGGTAGATAACCTATTTGACGGGAAAAAACATGAGATCCCTCAAGAGATAGCATCGATGTTACAAGAGCTACGAAAAATCTCGCAAGAACTGACTAAACGGCGCTATGATTTGGGTTATATCCCTTTTAACATGCCTGACACAGATTTTGAATATGATGAAGAGGGTAATATCATCAACATTCATAACAGCCGAGAGACCGAATCGCACAAGTTGATAGAGAATTGCATGCTTTTAGCCAACGAGTACACTGCCAAGTTACTCAACAAAAAAGCCGATAAAGCAATCTACAGGGTACATGAAGATCCCGATGAAGCAGCAGTAGAGAAAATCTCTAAACTGCTCAACTACTACAAAGTCAAATACAAAAAGAATCAAAAGACCCAGAAGCTGATACAGGGGTTATTATTAGCCATGCCCAATAATGATTATCATCGAGTATTCGACCCTCTTATCCTCAGATCGATGAAGAAAGCACGGTATGACACGATCCCTGTTGGACATTTCGGTTTGGCTATGAAGAATTATACCCATTTCACATCACCTATCAGAAGAATTTGCGATCTGGCAGTACATCATTTGATCAGGTATCATATCTGGCAACAGAAGGAAGGTTACAATCTTAAATCACGTAACTTGCAGGATATAGCTGATAATGCTTCTGAGCGGGAATTATTGGCAGATAACGCTGAACGTGAAACAGCTACCCAATTTAAGAAACTCTTTATGAAAGACAAGATAGGTGAAGTTTTTAGTGCTTTGATAGTCAATATGAACAATAATAATATCATAGTTGAGTTAGATGATATTCCCGTATCAGGGATCATTCCCTTGTCATCTATTGAAGATGACCATTATAATTTTTATGCCGTGTATATGGAACTGATCGGGAAAAGAGGAAAACGCGTATTTCGCTTACTCGATAGACTAACCGTAAAACTGGAGAGAATAGATTTTGATCTTACTTTTTCGATAGTGGAAAAAAGGAAGAAATAACAACTGCAAGTTATTGAATAAAGAGACTGAGAATGGAACATACCAAACGGATGGGTGAAGAGAGAGTAAGCAAGCTACTTTTACGCTTCTCTATACCTGCAATTACCGGCATGACGATAAACGCGCTCTATAATGTAGTGGATAGGATGTTTATCGGTAGAGGTGTCGGAACAGATGCTCTGTCCGGGCTAACGATCGGATTCCCTATCATGTTGGTTTTAATGGCATTTGCGATGTTGATAGGGCTCGGTTCCACTGCCTTGATATCTATCAGGTTAGGTGAAAATCGCAGAGGAACAGCCGAACTCATTCTCGGTAATGCTGTAACCCTATTTTTTGTTTTAGCAGTGCTTATGACGATTTTAGGGAGTATTTTCCTCAAACCCCTATTGATTCTCTTTGGAGCGAGTAATGACGTTCTCCCCTATGCAATGTCTTATATGCGGATCATCTTGCTCGGTGTCTTTTTTATGAACATCGGTTTCGGTATGAATCATTTTATCAGGGCTGAGGGTAATCCCAAGATAGCCATGATCACCATGATCCTCGGAGCTGTTATGAATATCATCCTTGATGCTCTGTTCATTTTCGGTTTTAATATGGGTGTACAGGGTGCTGCTTTAGCGACTGTAATAGCCCAGTTTTGTGCAGCAACGTGGGTATTTTCATATTTTTTAGGGAAAAAGAGTACGCTCCGATTTCGAATTCGTAATCTACTTCCAAGAATTTTTATAGTAAAAAGCATAATGGCACTTGGTTCTTCATTCTTCATGATGCAAATAGCTGCTAGTGTAATTTGGCTCTTCTTGAATAGGGCTTTAGTATATCACGGTGGAGATACAGCCATAGCCGCTATGGGTATAATTCACAGCATCACGATGTTTGTTTTGATGCCCTGTTTTGGGATCAATCAGGGTGCTCAACCTATCATCGGTTTCAATTTCGGAGCGAGAAAATATAAAAGAGTTAAAAAAGCACTATTGAGAGCCAATGGCTTTGCTACTTTGATCTGTATCACCGGTTTCATTGTTATAATGTTCTTTCCTACACAACTGGTTTCTTTCTTCAGTAAAGATAATCAGGAATTAATTGCCATTGGCTCACACGGTATCAGATTGTTCCTTATGATGTTACCGGTTATTGGTTTCCAGATAGTATCCACGAGTTATTTCCAAGCTACGGGTAAACCCTTGATGGCAATGTTCCTCACCCTATCACGTCAGGTTATCCTGTTTTTACCCTTTGTTCTGCTTCTCCCCTATTTGTGGGGTTTAGATGGTGTCTGGCTCTCTGCACCCTTTTCTGATATAGGAGCGACCCTTTTGACCACTTTCTTTCTGCTCAGAGAGATGAAAAAGATCAATAAAATGATCGAACATCAGAAACTAACACAGTCTTGAAATAATTCTTTCTTGCTCTTTATCTTATAGAAACATATTGACAAATGACTCCGTTTTATAGTTTTTAAACAAATTCTTTTCATTAAGGAGAAGAGTGATGAAACTAGCTCTGATAATACTGTTATTCTTAGTAAATATTACTATGCTAATTGCTTCCATACCTTTAAGTTTGGATGAGAGCATAGAAGTTGCTTTAGAGAACAATAAGGAACTACAGGCACAGGAGAAAGGGGCAAGAGCAGCGTACTGGTCGCAATATAACACCCTGAGCAACTTCTTTCCCCAGGCATACTTCAATGCAACAGCGGTTCGTATCGATGATAAAACTTATGATAGGGCAACAGAGATGTTTCAGATTCCTGTTTTCGGTCCTAATCATCTACCGACAGGTGATTATATCCCCTTCTCTGCAGGAGCAATGAATGGCATACACCGTACCACTTATCGTACTAATTTTACTGTCCAGCAACCGATCTTTAATGGCGGTAAGATCCTCTTAGTTTATCAGATCTCTCGTTTAGCCAGACAGCAGGCAGACAATGCTTTGGAAAGCAAGCAGTATGATGTTTCTCAGAGAGTAGCTGAGGCATATTTCAATATCTTGAAGCTCAAGGATATGTATTTCATTATTGATAAAAGCATGACATCCGTAGAATCTCATCTGGAAAGAGTAAGACAGCTGCAGGAACAGGGTATGGCAAGACAATCCGATGTCCTGCAATGGCAAGTTCGATTACAGGAGTATCTCGCTTCTAGTAGAGAGGTTTATGACAATATTGAGATCATTCTCGAACTCTGGAATAACATGATGGGTATGACCGGTAAAGCTTACCGTCCTTTAGAGATAGATCTATCTAAGTATGACGAACTGATCGATCATTATAATACTCTCAACGAAACTCAAATAGAGGGATTTATCATTGATAATGTAAAGGATCTCGAGAAGTATAATCCTGAGATGCAAAATATCGAATTGACCAGAAAGCTGATGGATAAACAGTACACGATATCGAAGGGTAATTTTTTACCCTCTTTGAACTTACAGTTCACTTATGAATTAGAGAATGATGATAAACTCGATCTATCAGGAGATCGTAACTGGAATCTGGCAGCTGTCTTATCTTTTCCTCTCTTCCGTGGCGGTGCTAATTACACTAATCTGCAGAGAGCAAGAAATGAAAAAAGAGAGGTAGAATATGCCACCTCAGCTCTGGAAGATTATATGAGACTTGAGACGCGAAGACTTTCCCGCCAATTGATCATCAATGCTATGAAGATCGAAAGTAATAAATTAGCGTTAGATTATGCCCGGGAGAATTATGACATCTTAAGTAATCTCTTCGAACAGGGTTTATTGACCAGCAGTGACCTTTTAGATGCCGATACGATGTTGATCAGTGCCGAAACCAATTTAATCGCTTCTTATTATGATTTTATCATAACCCGCTATGAATTGAATAAATATACGACCTTGAAGGAGGTTAAATGAAAAAGATTTTTCTTATAATTACTTTGCTGTTGCCTATATTGTTCTTTATGAGTTGTTCTCAAGAAGATACTTCTATCAATAATAACGATACGACAGAGCTGGCTGAAAGAAATGTCAGAGTAGCTACAGCAGTACGGAAGGATCTCTATAGTGGCATCCATACTACCGGCAGAATAGAAGCGGTTTCTTACGTTAACATCTCTCCGTCACTCCCTTTGAGAGTTGAGAAGATTCATCAAAGAGAAGGTAGTATTGTCAAAAAGGGTGATCTATTAGTTGAGATGCAGAATGTCAATCTTATCCAAGCAGAGCAGAACTTTCAAAATATCGAAAGAAATTATCAGAGAATGTCCGGACTCTATCGGAACGATGCTATTGATCAGAAAACTTATGAAGAGATGCGGACTGCTTACGAAATAGCTAAGAGTAATTATGAATACACTTTAGAGAACACCAGAATTAAAGCTCCCATAGACGGCAAGATCACCGCTATCTCTGTCAAAGAGGGTGAAAACTATAACTCTATGATGAGTCCCTATTTGATCAGATTACTCTCTTTAGACGAAATGAAGGCAGTTACTTATCTGTCGGACAGAGATTTTGCCAAGACATCTACAGGAATGAAAGCCACCATTCAAGTTGATGTTATACCTGATAAGCTTATAAATGGCAGGATCAGTTTTATCTCCACTGAAGCGGATCAATTTACCGGAACTTTCCGTTGTGAAATAATCATTGAAGATAAAAGCGATCACCTTCGTCATAACCAGTTTGCCAGAATTTTTGTCGCTACAGATGAAGCGAAAGATGCCATTGTAATACCTCAGGAAGCAATAGTAAACAGCAATATTGTCTATACGGTATCTAATAATATTGCCCATAGAAAAGTTGTTACAACCGGGATTTCCACAAATGAAGAGGTAGCCATCTTAAGCGGTATAGCTGAGGGTGAACAGGTTATAATCTTAGGAAATATAGGTCTTTCGGACAGATATCCTGTAAATATTATCGATTAACGTTCTTATAAGCTAATAGAGGATAGAGATGAGAATAGCTGAATTTTCGGTTAACCGCAGAGTTACTATTATGATGATGACCGTTTTGATCATCATATTAGGCGGTTTATCATTATCAAGATTAGGGTTGGAACTGCTGCCTGATATGGATTTCCCGATCATTACGATCCTGACGACTTATCAGGGAGCTTCGCCGGAAGATATAGAAGAGACCATAACCAGACCAATAGAACAGGCAATTGCTACTGTCAAAGATATCAAAACATACTCCTCGCAAAGCACAGAAAGTTTTTCCTTAGTAATGGTTGAGTTCAATTGGGGTATAAATCTCGACTTTGCTGCTCAGGATCTGCGTGATGCAGTAGAACAGATAACAGGATATCTTCCCCGCGATGCTTCTAAACCACTTGTATTCAAGTTCGATTTAGGTCAAATGCCGGTTCTCAGTTACGGTGTAACGGGTCAAATGAGTGGGTATGATCTACGTAAGGTGCTGGACGATGAAATATCTACGCGTTTGAAGCAGCTAACAGGTGTAGCAGCAGTTAATGTAATGGGTGGCGAAGAAGTAGAGAAACAGATCATAGTCGATAAGAACCGTCTGGAGTTTTACGGTATTTCTTTGAGTGAGATTATTATGGCTGTAGGAGCAAGTAATGTTAACATGGCAGCAGGTTATATCAGCAGTCGCAAAAATGAGTATTTGCTCCGGACAGTAGCTCAATATGAAGATTTGGATGAGATCCGCAATACACCGATAAGATTGACTCAGACAGGTCAGGTTGTTTATATAAAAGACGTTGCGAGAGTAGTGGAAGGGTTTAAAGAAAAACGTTATATGATCCGCACGAATGTCCAACCAACTGCTTATTTATGGATTTCCAAAGAGTCCGGAGCCAATACTCTTACAGTGTCTAATCGCATAAAAGATGAAGTTGAGAACATACATACAGATTATGGAGATCAGATAGTCTTTCATGAGATCATGGATCTTGGTTTACCTATTAAGAATGTCACTACTGGTGCAGCATCGAATCTGATCGTTGGAGGAATTCTAGCTATTCTGATCATGTTTCTCTTCCTCCGCAATTGGCGACCGACATTGGCAATATCACTGGCAATTCCTATCTCGGTCATAGCAACCTTTGTCGCTCTATATTTAGCAAAATTCTCTCTTAACCTGATGACTATAGGTGGTTTGGCGTTAGGGGTCGGTATGCTGGTAGATAACTCTATCGTAGTGATCGAGAATATCTACCGACATTTGGAAATGGGCAAATCACGAATCGAAGCAGCTAAGATAGGAGCAACAGAGGTTGGTATGGCTATCACTGCTTCGACTCTTACAACAGTAGCCGTCTTCTTCCCCATGGTTTTTAGCGAAGGGATGACCGGTATCTTAGTGCGTGGTTTGGCATTAACAGTTGCCTTCTCTCTCTTTGCTTCTCTCTTTGTGGCTTTGACTATTGTACCTGTTATAGCTTCCTTCATTTTCAAAATGAACACTACCACAGAATCTCCTGTATTGAAGTCAAAACAGCTCTTTGAAAAGTTCAAGAAACACTATCTTAATATCCTAAATTATCTACTGAGGCATCGTGTAGCTACTTTAACCATTGTAGCGATCCTCTTTTTTACCTCTTTCTTACTCCTGATCTTTATCGGAACTGAGTTTATGCCATCACAGGATACACCGTTCTTGATAATGAATCTGAAAATGCCTATCGGCACAACTTTAGATGAGACCGACAATGTAGTCAGACAGATCGAGCAGGTATATTTGGATACAGAAGGGGTTAAAAATGTTGTTTCTATCATCGGTCCGATGGAAGAGGGCGCTATGGACCCTACTAATCCCCAAGATGTCAATGAAGCCCAGATCTTTGGCAGATTATTAGAACAACAACATCGTCGTCTATCTTTTGAGGAGATAAGAGAACTTATCAGAGCACGTCTTCCCCACATCGAAGGTGGAGATTACCATTTCTTTTCTACTGCCGAGATGATGGGTGGTACATCAACACCTATTGAGATAAAGATATTTGGCAGGGATCTAGATCAGCTAACCACGATAGCTCACAACATTGAAAACCGCATAACAGGAGTTCAGCATGTCACTGATGTGACCAATACTATGCGAGAAGGTAAACCGGAAGCTCATATTGTTATCGATAAACAGAAAGCTTCCCATTATGGTCTAACAACCAATCAGATAGCTTCTACTATCAACACCGCAACCTTAGGCAGTTTTGCCGGTGTTTTTCGACGGGCAGGAGAAGAAATAGATATCAGAGTCCGTATGGACGAAGAATATCGCCGTACTGAAGCAGATATTTTACAACTCGCTATTACTACCCCTTTTGGATATAATATACCTCTGCATCAAATAGCTACTATTGAATATTCGGAAGGTCCCGTTAAAATTGATAGAGAAAATCAAACCCGTAAAGTCACTGTATCTGCCGACATCACCGGAACACGTAATGTTGGCGGAGTAGTAACTTCTATTAGAAATGAAATACAAGATATCATAGATGATCTACCGGCAGGTTATTTTGTCGTCTTTGGTGGTACTTATCAGGATATGCAGGAAGCGTTCAAAACGCTTGGCTTAGCTCTCGCTTTGGCGATCATTCTCGTATATCTCGTTATGGCATCTCAATTTGAATCTCTTAGACAGCCCTTTGTGGTGATGTTTACTATCCCTCTGGCTGCTATCGGAGTAATGTATACTCTCTTTCTTACCGGTATAACCCTATCGGTGGCAAGTTTTATCGGAGGTATCATTCTCGCTGGAATTGTTGTTAACAACGGGATCGTTCTAATAGACCATACAAACCAGTTACGCCGCGGTGGTATGGAAGAACATCAAGCCATTTTACAGGCAGGATCTGATAGGATAAGACCGGTTTTGATAACCGCGATCACAACTATGATGGGTATGCTGCCGATGGCTTTGAGTACACAGGAAGGTTCCGAGATAAAAGTACCAATGGCTTTGACGGTGATTGGTGGTTTGATCACAGCTACTTTCTTTACTCTCTTAATCATTCCAGTCATCTATAGCGTGATGGAGAAGATCAAGTTCAAAGATGTTCCGAAGGATATTATAAAATAATTACTTAAGCCATTGAGTAAGGTGAAAAGGTGGAATGGTGATAAGGTGATATAGTAAAATCTTTTTATAAGTAGCTGGAAATTATTTGTAGGGGCGACCACTGGTCGCCCCTACATTTTTTCTCTTTACCTTATCACATTTTCACCGTTCCACCATTACACACTTTTCATCTATGTGTATCAGTGGTTTATCCTTGCTCTACTTCCGCTGGAGCATCTAAATCTTTTCTCTGTGTTCTCCGTGTCCTCTGTGTCTCCGTGGTTTAACAACCTGCTTGCTCTGCTTCCGCAGGTTTTTATTATTAACCGTATAGCTAACAACTAAAACCTATGTTCTCATGTTATGATTTAAACAAAAAAGGGCGGTTCATGAACCGAGGTAAATGCTTCTTCGTGGCTGCTTCCAAGCTCGACGAAGTCAACCGCCACTACATTTTATTTCTTTACCTTATCACCTTTTCACCGTTCCACCATTCCACACTTTTATCTCTGTTCATCCTTTTTTAATCTGTGTCCATTCGCGGTAGATGCTTGCTTTTACTTCCAATGGACTTGCTCTTCCCTACTACGTTCTTTCCCGTAACACGTAACACATAACAGGTAACACTACTTAACCACCATCACTCTACGAGTCAGCACTTCCTTACCGGCACTCATTCTGATCAGATAGATCCCACTGCCAACGTCTCTTCCGTTATGAGCTTTCATATCCCAATTAATTGAATATGATTGTTGATCACCAATTTGCGGTTGAAATGATCTCACCAGTTGTCCTTTAATATTATAAATATCTATCTTCACAACTTCGTTGCTATGCGCTAATGAAAAATCGATATTTAGTGTTCGGCTATTTTTCAGTTGTGGATTATTCATAACAAACGGATTAGGATATACTTTCAAGTCGGTTGGTTTCAGTAGGACATCATCTTCCACAGATGTTGTAATCTCGAATTCATAGGTAAAGACTTCACTGGGCAAATGTCCTTCTTTATAGAGACGAATTTTCAGCGTCAGCGATTCAGCGATCTCTATCGGTTCATCATAAGGAGTACAATCACAGGTCGGATCTTCACCATCAGTAGTATAGAAGATGTAAACATCAGGTTCTTGGCAATCGATAGAAACCATTACGGGAGAAGTAAATTCTCCCCCGGGTGGATCTATGAACGGCTCTTCTATCGCTGGTTCGATAGTTAGCTCGACAATTTCAGAAGGATCTGATTCTGCAGTGTCATACAGAGCTGTTACATAAAAGGAATGATCTCCGGCATTAGTAATCAGAACATGATATTCTGTCTCTTGGACTGGTTCTTGATTCAACAATTCATAATTAGATTGCTCTCCAAGTGCCTGGTATATATTAAATCCTAAGAATAACGGATCTCTTAATTGTTCTAACTCCCACTCCAGAAGAATGTATTCCAGATCTAGTTCATATTGTAGATTTTCCGGAGAGTTTACAACATTATATACATGTGGTGGGAAAGTTATATCATCTATCCACACAGCATCCTGACCACCCGCATCCAAAGGATTCTTGATATACATCCAGCGGAAAGTTTGCACCCCTGCTTCCACATAAAAGCTTTCCGGAGTCCAATCTTCTTCACCCGACCAAAATCCCTGAATACTGTTATTGATCAGAAAACGCAGAAAATCATTTTCTTCTGTTGATACCTTGCGATAGAAAGATATTATTCCTGGTTCTGTAACTTCGATAGTCACCTGCAGAGTAGTTAAAGCACTATCCCCTACTTGTCCGCTACGGGCTGAATAAGTCCCTGAAAACGATTCATTCGATGTAATATGCCATTCCTGGGCTACATTACCTGCTGTCAAAAAATCCCATTCATACTCTGTAAAATCACCGGTCTCAAAATCTTCACTGATAGGTAAACCGGTAGTGAAAGACCAGACCTCACTTGGAGTCTGACCAAAGTTATTCATGGCAAATACCTGCCAGTAATATGTTGTTGAATGTTCTAATTGTAATGGAACCTGAATAGAAAGATCGGGTGTCATAAATTCATATAGAACGTTAGTAGGAGGATTATCCGTGCCCAGATTAACAAAATAGATCAGAGCCCCGCCCCCGTTTGTCCAAGACAAGGTCGGTATCAAAGGAACTCCCAGCGCTCCCACTGCCGGATGAGGATTTATCGGCGGATGAGGTGGATTTTCTGCTACTATTAAATCTATGGCACTCAAAGCATCAATCCTGCCTGAACCTGATATATTACTCTTTGTAGTATGTAATGCATTAGCCGTTTCTTCTAAGATCTGAGAAATATCTTCCGGTAGTAACAACGGATCCTTTGACAACATCAAAGCCATTACTCCCGCAGCGTTAGGAGCTGCCATTGAAGTACCGCTCATACTGGTGTAACCCCAATTGTTATTATGCCTGAGTGATACTACATCAACTCCTGGTGCAACTACATCGGGACGTATTAAACCGATACCCGGATTGTATGGATAATCGTTATACATACCTACATTCTGCCAGGTAACAGGACCTCGAGAAGAAAAATTGGCAACCTGATCGGAAGAATTAGTCGCTCCGATAGTAATAACTGCCGATAGTCCACCTATTAAAGTCTGATCCGGATGTAACCAGGGAGGAGGACAATCACCGGGTGTACGGACATTATCCGGGATAGGATAATTGTTTTGATAACTCCCTTCATTACCGGCTGCTACTGAGGCAACTAAACCGGCAGTAAGAGCATTGGTCATGATACTTCGCCAGCTGTTTCTGTCAGGATTCCAAGCATGTAACCAGCCAAGTGAAAGACTCATAACGTCAGCACCATGGGTGATCGAAAACTGGATAGCATTCCAGACTCCGCTCTCTTGACCGCCGCCACCACTATCCAATACTTTTAAAGCCATTATTTGACTCTGGGGAGCAACACCTGTTTGCGTGCCTGAAGCTCCATTACCCGCTACAGTACCGGCGCAATGTGTTCCGTGTCCATGATCATCTAAAGTATTGTGAGTATTGTTCACAAAATTATAGCCGTGATTCGGATAATTTGGATCGGTCCACATCTGGTTGGTTATATCGGCATGATTATAATTAACCCCTGTATCTAATACAGCTACAACTACCCCTTGCCCATAGAATCCCTGATCCCAGACATCGGGAACATTCATGATATTGACGTTGTAAACAATATCTCGAGTAACATCATCATCATCAGAGGTAAAAATATTTTCTCCGCTTTCAAAACGGAAATCATCTCCGATAAGCACCTGCCGTATCGGATCATATAAGATTCTATCAATATCGGCTCTCTTATCGAGCTGAACTAACGCTTCTCTGTTTGCTCGTAAAGTGATAGCATTAGTAACCCAAAGATAACTCAGATTCTCTACCAATCCCTCTCTTTCCAATGTGGCAAGTTCTCTGGTTATTCCTGCCTGAGTGCTTTCACTAAACTGTTGCAGAGTTGTTATCGTATAATCTCGACGCATTCGTCTATCAAGTGTTCTGATTTGATTGTACAGTAGATCAGAATCATATTGCTCTTTCATGATCACTATTACGGGCAGCATTTCTTCTGAACTCTCGATTTTCCGTAAAGCATCATTCAGATCCGCAGTCCCCTTCTCCAGTTCTATCGCTTGCACACTAAAAACTATTACTAGCACCGTGAAGGTCAATAACACATGTCTCAGTTTCATATTCTCCTCTTTCTTCGGATATTATCCTTATTTATAGTTATTTTATTTATCAATTATTATTGCAAAATCTGTTCCAAAAGCTCAGACTTTTCACTCTTTTTTCAGATAGGATAAAATGACCGGTTTGGTTGATTTCAAGGCGTTCTGCAGCTCTTGCATGGTCTCCGGATAGAATTCACCACTCCATTCATCCATAAAAATCTTCTTGAATTCCAGGGCTATACAACATACTTTTTGGGAAAATGTTCGATGTAACCAGCGGGAAAAATTTCCACCGGGAAACTTTACATTGATCCTGACATCGAGTTTTCTCCCTCTGAAGTCATAATTCAGCAACTGCTCTCTCAACGCTTCTACCAAGGGAAACCAATCCTCAGGCATATTGTTAGTTCCTAAAATGATCTCCGGGTTCTTTTCCGGATCATCAAAAGGTTGATCTTTCCCTAAGCGGTGATGATTATAAGAATGAATATCATAGACAAAGAACCGTTCAAAACTCTCCCCCATTTTTCTTAGATATTCTTCTGCTTTCTGATAAAAGAGATCATATCTATGCAGACTTTTTTCTATTAACTCTATATCAGGCAATGATTTCCTTGTCTTTAAACCCCAGCTGTCTTTGGGATGCAGATAAAATGCCTTTTCACGATTACGGTTGATATCATACTCGAAACGACTGACATTTTGGATGATCCTGTTAGAAGCTATTTCAGTAAAATAATCAGTTCTTGGATCTTCCTCCCGTAATCTCTCCTCTTCACTGATGGCTAAATTATTTTCTATCTCAGGACTGACTTTATGTCCATTGTGGATCGCAGTACAAACTATCGGTTCATCATAACTAAAACTATATTCCGTCTCCATCATCCTCCTCTTACATAAAACTCCAAAGCCCCTGAAAAATTACGTCAAGGTATATTTATACCTATCTTAACTACTGCATTTTACGGTCTTTGTCATATCGAGCGTAGTCGAGATATCCCCTCTTTGCTTGCTGTGCTTCAGGTTTGTCTGTAATGAGATCTCTCCATTCCACTTCGTTTCAGTCGAGATGACAAAGGAAGTGGTACCGTTTCAGTCGAGATGACAAAGGAAGTGGTACCGTTTCAGTCGAGATGACAAAGGAAGTGGTACCGTTTCAGTCGAGATGACAAAGGAAGTGGTAATAATGGTGTTCTTCTCCATTTAGGCGGAGGAGGTGGGTTTAGATCATCCTTCTTCCAGACAATGAAGTGTCTGGCTATCTTATTTCACACCCCTGCGAAGCATGTAAAAAGGGCGGTTCATGAACCGAGGAAAGTGCTTCCTCGTGGCTGCTTCCGAGCTCGACGGAGTCAACACAAGGTGCGATGAACATAGAAACGTTTCAACAAAGACTATCCTTCGATACATTCTACCGATATGCATAGCAAGTAGTATACGGTAGAACACTCAGGATGACACTGGTATCTATAATATCGGAGCATTTTTCCATTCTTGCTATCCTTCCGCTGGTGCGTCCCAATCTTTTCTCAGTGCTCTCAGTGCCTCCGTGGTTGATATTCTTCCATCTTACTTCTCTTCCAATGGACTTGCTATCCTTCCGCAGGTTTTCCCGTAACACGTAACACATAACAGGTAACGCTTTCCCCCTTGCTTCTCCCCTGCTGGATTTTCCTCCAAAAACCTCACACCTAATTTTTATCCGAATCAACCCTCTTTTCCCGTTAAATCCGTGTTCTATTATGTTAAAAAAAGGGCGGTTCATGAACCGAGGAAAGTGCTTCCTCGTGGCTGCTTCCGAGCTCGACGAATTCAACCGCCCTTACAACGTATTTCTTTACCTTGTCACCTTGTCACCGTTCCACCTTTCCACTCTTTGATCTGTGTCCATTCTTTTTAATCTGTGTACATCTGTGGAAGTTGCTTGCTCAGCTCCCAATGGACTTGCTCTTCCATCCGCAGGCTTTTCCTGATCACTGTTTTTACCCTTCCGCAGGTTTTTCCGTAACACGTAACTCATAACACGTAACAGCTTTTCCCCTTGCTTCTACCTCCGCAGGCTTTTCCTGATCACAGATCACTGATCACAGATCACGTTTTTTTTTGTGTCCATTCGTGGTTAG